>JADGIB010000209.1 GCA_019683665.1 Solirubrobacteraceae bacterium | reverse complement strand
GGCGTTCGCTCGGTTCCACCCCTACGCCAAGGACCAGAAGGCCAAGGTCGTCATCGAGCACTACAAGCGCGTCGTCCGGCCTCACCTCGGGGGCGAGGCCAAGGCGATGGTCGTCTGTGCCAGCCGTGAGGAGGCCGTGCGCTGGAAGCAGGCGCTCGATCGCATCGTCGAGGCCGAAGGCGTCGAGGACGTCCGCATCTTGGTCGCGTTCTCGGGAGAGGTCGAGATCAAGAACGCCGACGCGGCGGACTTTGGCGAGACCTATCGCGAGCCGCAGATGAACATGGTGGACGGCAAGCCACTGCCTGAAAGCCGCCTGCCCGCCGAGTTCGACAAGCCGGCGTACGGGATCCTCGTGGTCGCCGAGAAGTACCAGACCGGGTTCGACCAGCCGAAGCTGGTCGCGATGTACGTCGACAAGGCGCTGAGCGGCATCAACGCGGTCCAGACCCTGTCGCGGCTCAACCGGGTTCATCCCGGGAAGACCGACACGTTCGTCCTGGACTTCGTCAACGACCCAGAGGACGTTCTCGCGGCGTTCGAGCAGTACTACGGACGCACCGAGGCGCTGCCGTCTGATCCCAACCTGCTCAGCGACGCCGCTCAGACCGTCCTCGACCACGACGTGATCGACCCGGAGGAGGTCGACGCGTTCGCCGAGGTCTACTCACCGAACGCATCGCACCACATCCTGAGCGACAAGACCAAGAACAGCTACGCCGCTGCGCTCGAGCTCGATGACGACGACCGGCTGCAGCTTCGGGCGGACCTCGACCGCTTCGTGCGCTTCTACAAGTTCCTCGCGCAGATCGCGCCATACCTCGCGGTCGAGCACGAGAAGCTGTTCCAGTTCGCGCGGTTCCTCGCCCTTCGACTGCAGACGCATGCCGAAGGTGGCGTCTCAGTCGCCGACAGCATCGAGCTGACGCACTACCGGCTCGTCGAGGGGGAGACCTTGGACCTCGGCCTCGGCGCAGGCGATGCGGACCCGCTGACCTCGATCCGAGGCGATGGGACCGGTCGCGGTTCGGGCGGCGACGTCCCGATGGGTCTGCTCGGAGAGCTCGTCGAGATGTTCAACGAGAGGTTTGGCGCAGGGCTGACGGACGCCGATGCCATCCGTCCTGTCCAAGACCTCATCGACAAGGCCGCGGAGATCGGCGAAGCGGAGGGTCTTCGCGCTCAGGCGCTCGGCAACATCTTCGAGGATTTCGAACGTGGCAAGGAAGACATCGTCATCAACGCCACGCTCCAGGTCAAGGACGTCAACGACCTCATCCTGCAGAAGCTCCTTGACGATGACGACGTCCACTCACAGATGACCCACCTGGTGATGCGGAGCCTGTACGACCGCTACACGAGCGACGCTGCCAGCGGTTGAACCGCGTCGTCGGCGGCCGGGCGCCACGCTCCACTCGACTGGTCCCCCACCCGGCATCTGGGATCGCGCTGTGGACTCGCGGGGGGTTCGAGAGCGTGCTGCGGGAGGGGCTGATCGGCGGCGGCGAGAAACGTCCCGATCGGCCGCACGGTCGCTGGTTCATCACGTCCGTCTATCGCGAGTCGAGAGACGTGGTCGGTCGCGTGGTGCTTCGCGCGCCTCAGGCCGCCCGCGCCGCCGCCCCGTCGCGCGGCAGGTGCTCGTCGAAGGTCATCCCCGCCTCGATCGCGCGGCGGACCGGGCAGGCCTCGGCGACGCGCATGAGGCGCGTGACCTGCGCGGGGGAGAGGCCGTCGGGCAGGTTCACGGTGACGTCGAAGTGGCGCGGCGTCGACCGGTGGTCGTAGTCGACGTCGACCGACAGCTCGCCGAGCGTCCAGCCCTTCGTGCGGGCGTAGGTGCGGATCGTCGTGGCGATGCAGCCGGCGAGCGCGGCGGGCAGGAGCTCGTGGGGCGCGGGGCCCTCGTCGGTGCCGCCGAGGTGCTCGGGCTCGTCGGTGACGAGCCGGTGGCGGCCGTCGATGAGGATCTCCTGGCGCAGGGTGTCGCCGGAGGAGCGGGCGGAGGCGGTGAGGCTCATAGAACCACTATACCACCAAATAGTTGTGAATCCGCCCTGGTGGCGGACCGGGGTCGACGCATTGGACCGCTCGTCCCAAGACTGAACAAATATGCACAAGAGACTTCGGACCGTCGGTCCGTAGGTCCCCGGCGCGACCGCCCGGATACTCCCGGCGACGGGTCCGGGCCCGGCGGGGGTCCGTTCCCGGGAGCCCTGCCCACAGCCAACGGAGGTGGTCGTGAACGAAGAAGTCACCAGCGCGTTGGAGACCATCACCTCGGTCAACAACGAGTTCTTCTACTGGGTGTCGATCGCGTTGATGATGCTCATCCACGCGGGCTTCCTCTTCTACGAGGGCGGCGCCTCGCGCGTGAAGAACGTGCTCGCCGCCGCGATGAAGAACCTGCTGACGCTCGCGGTCGTCATCCCCTCGTTCTTCTTCGTCGGCTGGTTCCTCTACAACGCGTTCCCGACCGGTGCACCCGAGCTGAACGACGCCGCGAAGGCCGCGCTCCCATGGAGCGAGAACATGGGGCCGAACCTCGCGGACCCGGCCAGCGGCATCTTCTGGGGCGCGTTCGCGCTGTTCGCCGCGACCACCGGCTCGATCATGTCGGGCGCGCTCATCGAGCGCATCCGCATCAGCGCGTTCCTGATCCTGACGGCGATCCTCGGCAGCGTCGTCTGGATCATCGCCGCGGCCTGGGGCTGGCACGGCGGCGGCTGGATGCTGACCGAGCTCGGCCTGCACGACGTCGGCGCCGCCGGCTGCGTGCACCTCATCGCCGCCGCGTTCACGCTCGGCGTGCTGATCAACCTCGGGCCGCGCATCGGCCGCTTCGTCGACGGCAGGGCGCGCGCGATCGTGCCGCACAACCTGCCGATGACGATGCTCGGCCTCATGCTGATCTTCGTCGGCTTCTTCGGCTTCCTGATGGGCTGCGCCATCTACGGGGGCGAGGGCTACACGACGATCTTCGGCACGCCGATGAACCTGTCGGCGTTCGCGTTCAACACGCTCATGGGCCTGGCCGGCGGCATCCTGGGCGCCTACCTGTCGTCGAAGGGCGAGCCGTTCTGGACGATCTCGGGCGGCCTGGCCGGCGTCATCTCGGTCGCGTCCGGGCTCGACCTGTACCACCCGGCGGTCGCGTTCGTGGTCGCCACCGTCGGCGGCGCGAGCCTGCCGGTCGTCGCCAAGCTGCTCGAGAAGGTGAAGATCGACGACGCGGTCGGCGCGGTCCCCGTCCACGGCGTCTGCGGCGCCTGGTCGCTGATCGCGGTCGGCATCTTCGCGTCGGACTACCCGAACGTCGCGGGCCCCGAGCCGTCCCTCGGCGGCCAGGTCCTGTCGATGCTGGTCTTCGCCGCGCTGGGCTTCATCCCCGGCTACCTGATCTCGCTCGCGCTGAAGGCGTTCGGGATCCTGCGGGTGCCGCCGAGCGTCGAGCACTTCGGCGTCGACGCGGTCGAGCTCCCGTCGCTGCCCTACCCCGAGGGCATCCCGCCGACCGCGCGCCCGAACGGCAACGGCGCGGGCCTGGGCGCTCCCGTGGGCGGCACGGTCCTGGACCGGTCCGACATCTAGCCACCCCGAGCACGAGAGAGAGGCAGACACGCGATGAACACCATCCCCATCGACGGCTGGGAGGGCGCGACCCAGTACTTCACGTTCGGCGCGGACTCGTTCGGCGTCTGGCTGTTCCTGGTGCTGGCGGTGCTCCTGTTCCTGACGGTCATCGTGCGGGCGATCACGCACGAGGGCCGCAGCTACAAGGAGATCCACGCGGGCAACATCTCGGCCCCGATCGCGATGGAGCCCGAGAGCCCCCCGCCGGCGTCGGAGCCGGCCGCGATGGCCTGACCCGGCCGCGCCGCGCACCCTGGGGGCCGTCGCACGTTCGCGCCCGGCTCTGCAGGTTGTACAGATTTGTCCATCGCGATCTGGACCGGCGGTCGGTGGGCAGTCGGCCCGCCGGTCGGCACCATCGCGGCCGACATGACCTACGGCGTCAGCCTCGAGCACACCACGCTGCCGAAGGACCCCGGTCTGCGACTCGACCCCGACGCGCGCGAGCACCTCGTCGCCGCCGTGCCCGCCGGCCCCGCCGTGCGGCGGCTGCGCGCGGAGCACGCGCGCGACGGCCACGGCCCGCTCACCCTGCTGGAGGGCGACGAGGACGCGGTGCTGGCCGCGCTCGCCGAGCGCCTCGCCGCCGCCGGCGTCGGGCTGCGCCTCTACGTCGCCGGCGCGGAGGGGTTCGTCCGCCGCGCCGTCCGCGTCGGCCTCGACGCTGGCCTCGTCGCCGACGAGATCCTCACCGAGGTCGACGCCGGCGCCGCCCGCGACGTCTGGTGCTCGCACTGCAAGGCGATCACCCGCGGCGTCACGACGACGGTCGCGCCGTGCGCCGGGTGCGGGCGGATGCTTGAGGTCTTCCACCACTTCTCGCGCCGGCACGCCGCCTACATGGGCTTCCAGGTCGACGCCGAGGTGCCGGGCGAGATCCCCGAGCCGGAGGTCCGATGGGCGTGACGATCGACGTGCGCGTCGCCGCGGTGCGCGAGCTGGCCCCCGACGTGCGCGAGCTGACCCTGACGCCGCTCAACGGGACGCCGCTGCCCGCGTTCTCGCCCGGCAGCCACGTCGTCGTCCACGTCCCGGGCGAGCGGACGCGCAGGAACCCGTACTCGCTGGCCTGCGCGCCGTGGTCGACCGACGCGTACCGCATCGCGGTCCGCCGCCTCGACGACGGGCGCGGCGGCTCGCGCGCCGTCCACGAGCACGTCGGCGAGGGCGACGTCCTCGCGATCGAGCCGCCGCGCAACCTGTTCGCCCCGGTCGTCGGCGCCCGCCGCCACCTGCTCGTCGCCGGCGGCATCGGCATCACGCCGTTCGTCTCCTACGCCCACCAGCTCGTCGCCGACGGCGTCCCGTTCGAGCTGCACCACGCGCCGACCGGCGGGCCGCTCGCCGACGAGCTCGCGGCGCTCTGCCCCGGCGCGGTCCACGCGCACGCCGGGCGCGACGAGCTGATGGCCGCCGTCGAGGCCGCCCTCGACGCCCAGCCGCTCGGCACCCACCTGTCGGTGTGCGGGCCGCCGGCGATGATGGAGGCGGTCTGCGACGCCGCCCGCCGCCACGGCTGGCCGGGGTCGCGCGTCCACCTCGAGCGCTTCGTCCTCGACACCGGGCCGATGGACCCGTTCGCCGTGCGCCTCGCGCGCAGCGGGCGGGAGATCGCCGTCGGCGAGGACGAGTCGCTGCTGGAGGCCCTGGAGGCCGCCGGCGTCGACGTGCCGTACCTGTGCCGCCAGGGGATCTGCGGCGAGTGCCGCCTCGGCCTCCTCGAGGGCACGCCCGACCACCGCGACATCTTCCTCACCGCCGACGAGCGCGCCGCCGGCACGGCGATCATGCCGTGCGTGTCGCGGTGCGCCGGCGACGGCCCGCTCGTCCTCGACCTCGCCTGAACGGAGCCGCCCGTGTCCGCCACCGCGATCAACGTCCCGACCGGCAACAGCCCGGAGGCGATCGCCCGCTTCCCGTTCCCGTTCGACGCCGACACCTACATGTACTCCACGAACGTGGAGGAGGCCGAGAGGCCGCGCTCCAACGGCGTCGGCGAGTGGGGCGGTCGCGTCTACGACGTCGACGAGCACTACCGGTTCGAGATCGCCGAGCGCGAGCGCGTCCTCGCCGCCGACCCGTCCCGCTGCCAGGTCCTGCCGCACATGCGCCTGGCCGCCTGGGACGTCGTCGAGGACGCGACGACGCGCCTGTCGCGCGACTTCCCCGAGCACTTCTCGCTCGAGGTCCGCGGCGACCAGCGCTTCTGGACGAACCGCCTGCTCGGGATCGAGCAGGCCTACACGCTGCTCGACGACGACACGCTCCCGATGGAGCCGTTCGAGTGGATCGTCCGCCAGCTCCAGGAGGACGTCGAGCTGCTCGACCAGCGCGGCGACACGCTCTACTTCGACGCCGGCATCCTCACGTTCGGCGCCGACTGGTCGCTCGACTTCGACCTCGGCATGAGCTTCCTGGAGATCCACGGCCCCGTCCCGCGCGTGCACGAGATGGGGGTGCTGCCGCGCGCGGCCCGGTTCCTGGCGCGCCTGCCCGTCGGGCCGATCTACCGGCGCACGAACTGGACGATGACCGTCGGCCGGCGCCTCGACACCTGCACCGAGGTCTACCACGAGTGGGGCCCCGACCGGGCCGGCCTCCGCTACGAGGAGATCGGCGAGCGCCTCCACCTCCGCGTCGAGGTCCAGCACTTCGTGCGCCTGCCGCGCTCGAACGCGGTCATGTTCCCGATCCACACGTACCTGGCGTCGCTGGACGAGATCTGCACGGTCCCGGCCTGGGCGGTGCGCCTGGAGCGGGTGCTCGCCACGCTGCCGCAGGACCTCGTCGACTACAAGGGCCTCACGCGCTACCTCGACATGGCCGTCGAGTGGCTGCGCGAGCGCAACGCGGCCCGCGCCGGCTGAGCCGGCGTCCGATCATGTGAGGCCGGGCGGCGCCGGACCCCGCCGCCCCGGCCTCACATGACCCGACGCCCAGACCACCCCGACCCCCGGCCGC
>JADGIB010000208.1 GCA_019683665.1 Solirubrobacteraceae bacterium | reverse complement strand
GGCCCGCCCCGGAGCCGGCGCCCCCGTCGCCGCACGCGGGCGACCTGACCTCGGCCGACGCGGCCCGCCGGCGGGAGGCCGAGCGCGAGGCGCAGGCCGCGCCCGGCTCGCCCGGCCCCGAGATCCACGTCGAGGCCCCGTGGCCCGGCTACGACGACATGACCGTCGCCGAGGTCCGCGCGCGCCTCGCCGGCGCCGACCCGGCGCTGCGGGCGCTCGTGCGCCTCTACGAGGAGCGCCACAAGAACCGCAAGGGCGTCCTGCGCGCGACCGAGTAGCCCGAGAGGGGTGTTTCCCCTCCCCCTGCGGGCAGGGGATCCGGGAACCTTGACACGATCGCGGTAAGGTTGGGGTCCGTGTCCGTGGACGCCCTCACGATCCATGAGGCCGCCGAGACCACCGGCTGGTCGCCCCGGATGCTCCGCTACGTCGAGAGCATGGGGCTGATCCAGTCGAAGCGCTCGCCGGCCGGCTACCGGCTGTACGGCCCCGAGGAG
This sequence comes from Solirubrobacteraceae bacterium, assembly GCA_019683665.1. Classification (GTDB taxonomy): domain Bacteria; phylum Actinomycetota; class Thermoleophilia; order Solirubrobacterales; family Solirubrobacteraceae; genus Capillimicrobium. The sequence goes on along the minus strand of JADGIB010000208.1, from coordinate 6,132 downwards.
CTGCAGCGCCTGCGCACGCTGCGCGAGCTCCTCAACGCCCACGACGTCGGCCTGGCCGAGATGGGCTTCGCGCTGCGCCTGCGCCGCGAGCCCGAGCTCGCGGCCGCCGTCGACGCGTGGTTCGAGGCCAAGCCGAAGCGTCCCGACGACGTCCCCGCCGCCGACTGGCTGCGCTTCGAGCAGGAGAAGCACCAGCGGCTGCTCGAGGCGGCACTGTCCTGACCCCAGCTCCCGGAGGACCGATGAGCACCGACGCCCCCGCCAAGCTCGACTTCAAGGTCGCCGACCTCTCGCTCGCCGAGTTCGGCCGCAAGGAGATCCGCCTCGCCGAGCACGAGATGCCCGGCCTCATGCAGACCCGCCGCGAGTTCGCCGACGCCCAGCCGCTGAAGGGCGCGCGGATCATGGGCTCGCTGCACATGACCGTGCAGACCGCCGTCCTCATCGAGACGCTCGTCGCGCTCGGCGCCGAGGTCCGCTGGGTCTCCTGCAACATCTTCTCGACCCAGGACCACGCGGCCGCCGCGGTCGTCGTCGGCCCGAACGGGACGCCCGACGACCCGCAGGGCGTGCCGGTCTTCGCCTGGAAGGGCGAGACGCTCGAGGAGTACTGGTGGTGCACGCAGCAGGCGCTCATGTGGCCCGGCCACGGCGGCCCGAACCTGCTGCTCGACGACGGCGGCGACGCGACCCTGCTCGTCCACAAGGGCGTCGAGTTCGAGAAGGCCGGCGCCGTGCCGGACCCGTCGACCGCCGACTCCGAGGAGTTCCGCGTCTTCCTGACCCTCCTGCAGCGCTCGCTCGAGGAGGACCCGCAGCGCTGGACGAAGATCGCCGCCGGCATCAGGGGCGTCTCCGAGGAGACGACGACCGGCGTGCACCGCCTCTACGAGCTGGCCAAGAAGGGCGAGCTCCTGTTCCCGGCGATCAACGTCAACGACTCGGTCACGAAGTCGAAGTTCGACAACCTCTACGGCTGCCGCCACTCGCTCGTCGACGGCATCAACCGCGCGACCGACGTCATGCTCGCCGGCAAGCTCTGCGTCGTCTGCGGCTTCGGCGACGTCGGCAAGGGCTGCGCCGAGTCGCTGCGCGGCCAGGGCGCCCGCGTCGTCGTCACCGAGATCGACCCGATCTGCGCGCTGCAGGCCTCGATGCAGGGCTACCAGGTCGTGCGGCTCGAGGACGTCGTCGAGGAGGCCGACGTCTTCATCACGGCCACCGGCAACAAGGACATCATCCTCGCCGAGCACATGGCCCGGATGAAGCACCAGGCCATCGTCGGCAACATCGGCCACTTCGACAACGAGATCGACGTCGCCGGCCTCGAGCGCTACCCGGGGATCAAGAAGATCAACATCAAGCCGCAGGTCGACGAGTGGGTCTTCCCCGACGGCCACTCGATCATCCTCCTGTCGGAGGGCCGCCTGCTGAACCTCGGCAACGCGACCGGCCACCCGTCGTTCGTGATGTCGAACTCGTTCACGAACCAGACGATCGCCCAGATCGAGCTGTGGACGAAGAACGAGCAGTACGACAAGCAGGTCTACGTCCTGCCCAAGCACCTCGACGAGAAGGTCGCGCGCCTGCACCTCGACGCCGTCGGCGCGAAGCTCACCGAGCTGCGCCCGGAGCAGGCCGCCTACATCGGCGTCCCGGTCGAGGGCCCCTACAAGCCGGACCACTACCGCTACTAGGGTGCCGGGGCCATGGCGCCCCAGAACGACATCGCCGATGCGCGCCTCGCCGACGAGGGCGAGGCGCGCATCGACTGGGCCGACGGGTTCATGCCCGTCCTGCGCTCGATCCGCGAGCGCTTCGCCGCCGAGCGCCCGCTCGAGGGCGTGCGGGTCGCCGCGTGCCTGCACGTGACGGCCGAGACCGCGAACCTCGTGCGGACGCTCATCGCGGGCGGGGCGCAGACCGCGCTCTGCGCCGCCAACCCGCTCTCGACCCAGGACGACGTCGCCGCCGCGCTCGTCGAGCGCCACGGCGCCGTCGTGCAGGCCCGCCGCGGCGAGGGGCCCGCCGACTACGCCCGCCACATCGGCGCGCTCGTCAAGAGCCGCCCGCAGATCACCGTCGACGATGGCGCCGACCTCATCTCGACGCTGCACGCCGCGAAGGCGACCGACGGGATGCTCGGCGGGATGGAGGAGACGACGACCGGCCTCGTGCGCCTGCGCGCGATCGAGGACCTCGGCTGCACGGTCCTCGCCGTCAACGACGCGCGCACCGAGCGGACGATCAACGACCGCTTCGGCACCGGCCAGTCGGCCTTCGACGGGATCCTGCGCGCGACGAACCTGCTGCTGTCGGGCCGCACCGTCGTCGTCTTCGGCTACGGCTGGACCGGCAAGGGCATCGCGCTGCGGGCGCGCGGCGCCGGCGCCGAGGTCATCGTCTGCGAGGTCGACCCGCTCCGCGCGCTCGAGGCGCGGATGGAGGGCTTCGGCGTCATGCCCGCGCTCGTGGCCGCCGAGCGCGGCGACGTGTTCATCACCGTCACCGGCGGGCGCGACGTCCTCACGACCGCGCACTTCGAGCGGATGAAGGACGGCTCCGTGCTCGCCAACGCCGGCCACTTCGACGTCGAGATCGACCTCGCCGGGCTGCAGGCGCTCGCGGGGGAGGGGCGCGAGGTGCTCCCGCTCGTCGAGCAGTACACGCTCCCCGACGGGCGGCGGCTGAACCTCCTGGCCCGCGGCCGCGTCGTCAACCTCGCCGCCGCGGCCGGCCACCCGGCCGAGGTCATGGACGTGAGCTTCGCCCTGCAGGCGCTCTGCGTCGAGCATCTCGTCGCCGCCGGCGGGACGCTCCCGCACGGCGTCCAGCCGGTGCCCGACGAGATCGACCGCGAGGTCGCCCGCCTGAAGCTCGCCTCGCTCGGCGTCGAGATCGACACGCTCACCGACGAGCAGCGCGCCTACCTCGGCGTGTGGTCGCCGAGCGGCGGCTAGCATCGCCGGCGGATGAGCGGGAACGACAGCGGCCTGCGGGCCAGCGTGGAGAAGATGCGCGCCGAGGGCGTCAGCGAGCCGGCGATCGCGACCTTCTCGGAGCTGTACGGACGGCTCGTCGCCGGCGACACCGGCCTCGTGCCCGAGGCGGAGATCGAGCCGGTCGAGCGCCTCCCCGACGCCGACGAGCTCGAGCCGGTGGAGGACGTCCGGGCGATCCTCGACCAGGCGATCGTCCTGCGCCTCAACGGCGGCCTGGGGACGAGCATGGGCCTGGCCGGGCCGAAGTCGCTGCTGGAGGTGCGCGACGGCCTGACGTTCCTCGACATCGTCGCCCGCCAGGTGCTCGCGCTGCGCGAGCGGACCGGGGCGCGGCTGCCGCTCGTGCTCATGAACTCGTTCTCGACCCGGGAGCCGTCGCTGGAGCGGCTGGCCCGCTACCCGCAGCTGGCCGCCGACGTGCCGCTCGACTTCGTCCAGCACAAGGAGCCGAAGCTGCGGGCCGACGACCTGCGGCCGGTGTCGTGGCCGGCCGACCCGGCGCTCGAGTGGGCGCCGCCCGGCCACGGCGACCTCTACCCGGCGCTCGTCAGCTCGGGGATGCTCGACGCGCTGCTGGAGCGCGGCTACCGCTGGGCGTTCGTCGCCAACGTCGACAACCTCGGCGCGACGCTCGACCCGCGGATCCTCGCCTGGATCGCCCGCGAGGAGATCCCGTTCCTGATGGAGGTCGCCGACCGCACCCCGGCCGACCGCAAGGGCGGCCACCTCGCGCGCCGCCGCGCCGACGGCGGGCTCGTCCTGCGCGAGATCGCCCAGACGCCCGAGGCGGACCTCGATGCCTTCCAGGACGTCGAGCGCCACCGCTACTTCAACACGAACAACCTGTGGCTCGACCTGCGCGCGCTCGCGGCCGAGCTGCGCCGCCGCGACGGGATCCTGCCGCTGCCGATGATCGTCAACCGCAAGACGGTCGACCCGCGCGACCCCGAGTCCCCGGCGGTCATCCAGCTCGAGACGGCGATGGGCGCCGCGATCGGCGTCGTCCCCGGCGCCGCCGCGCTGCGCGTGCCGCGGCGGCGGTTCGCGCCGGTGAAGACGACGAACGACCTGCTCGCGCTGCGCTCCGACGCCTACGCGGTCAGCGACGCGTTCGAGGTCGGGCTCGCGCCCGGCCGCAGCGGCCCGCCGGTCATCGACCTCGACGACCGCTACTACAAGCGCCTGGCCGACTTCGAGGCGCGCTTCGCCGACGGGGCGCCGTCGCTCGTCGGCTGCGACGAGCTCACCGTCGAGGGCGACGTCGCCTTCGGCGCCCGGGTCGTCGTCAGGGGCCGGGTGCGGGTGGCGCAGGAGGGCCCGCAGGCGCGCCGGATCCCGGACGGAGCGGTCCTGGAGGGCTGACCGCCGTCTCGGCGAGGTCGCCGTAGCGCTCCTCGCGCTGCATCGCCTTCTCGGACTCGGTCAGCATCCGGGCGAACAGCCACGCGAGCGCGATGCCCATGACGATCGACTGCTCGAGGGCCATGATGACGCCGGCGACCGACTGGTCGGCGGTCGGGGTCAGGCCCCAGTACTCGGGCTGGCCGGCGTAGAAGGCGTAGATCGCCTCGGGGGCGAACGTCAGCAGGATGCCGAGCAGGCCGACGCCGAGCTTCGTCGAGAGCATGTAGCCGACCGGGGCCAGGCCGTCGGCGGCCAGCCGCGTGCGCAGCGGCCCGACGAGGTGCCACCAGTAGAGGACGCCGGCGGTGAGGAAGAAGACGTGCTCGAGGACGTGGACGCTGGCGTACTTCGCGGCGGCGTCGTAGAGCGCCGGGATGTGCCAGACCCACATCGACGCGATGTAGGCGATCGCGGCGAGCGCCGGGTGGCCGAGCGGGCCGTGCTCGATCGGCTGCAGCCGCCGCGTCAGCGGGCGCATGATCGCCTTCGTCAGCCCGAGGATGAGGCAGATCGGGACGAGGTCCAGGAGGATCACGTGCTGGACCATGTGCATGGCCAGGATCTGCTCCGCGAGCCGGTCGATGGGGGAGATGAGCGCGGCGACGAGGCCGAGCAGGCCGAGCAGGAAGAGGAGGAGGCGGCCGACGCCGGCGGCGCGGGCCCCGTCGCGGGCGCGGACCTGCCGCCAGCGGCGCACGTAGAGCGCGCCGAGGATGAGGATGAGCGCGATCGCGCCGGGTTCGATGGTCCAGGCGGCGTCGGGGGAGGCGGCCGCCACGGCGTCGGAGAGGGCGGCGGGAGGCATGACCGCGTCCGATTGTCGCAGCGTCCGCCGCCGCGGGCCCCGCGCGCGGCGTCCCGGCGCGGTCCCGGTGCGGTTGCGCCGCGATCGCGTGGTGTTCCGTCACGCGCGCCGCGGGAGGATGGCGGCCGTGCCGCTCCCCGCCCCGCTGCGCCTCCTGATCGCCGCCGTCGCCCCGCCCGCCTGCCCGGCCTGCGGCGCGCCCGTCGGCGGGCTCGACGACCGGCTCTGCCCGGCGTGCGCGGCCGCGCTGCCGTGGCTGGGCCCCGACACCTGCCCGCGCTGCGCGCTGCCGCGGCCGTGCGCGCCCTGCCCAGCCCGGGGGCGGGCGTGGGAGCGCGCCTGGGCGCCGTTCGCCCACGACGGGCCGGCGCGCGAGCTCGTCGCGGCGCTGAAGTTCCGCGGGCGCCTCGCCGCCGCCGAGCTGCTCGCCGCGCCGCTGGCCGCCGGCGCCGGCGCGCTCCTGGACCGGGCGACGCTCGTCCCCGCGCCCGCCGACCCGCGGCGGTCGCGCCGGCGCGGGTTCGACCACGCGGCCCTCATCGCCGCCGCCCTGGCCCGGCGGACCGGGCGGCCGCTGGCCGCGTGCCTGCACCGCCCCGCGGCCGCGCGCCAGCTCGGCCGCTCCCGGGCCGGCCGCCTGGCCGCCGGGCGCCGGGCGGGGGTCGTCGCCTGCGCGCCGGCGCCGGAGACGGCGGTCGTCGTCGACGACGTCCACACGACCGGCGCGACGCTCGAGGCGTGCGCGGGCGCGCTGCGCGCCGCCGGGGCGCGGCGCGTCCACGTCCTCACCGCGACCCGCGCCACCGGGCGCTGACCGGGGGCGGGGCGGGTGGCGCACCCGGGCGCGGCCGGCATCCGTGGCCGAGCTGCTCGCCGCGCCGCTGGCCGCCGGCGCCGGCGCGCTCCTGGACGGGGCGACGC
>JADGIB010000207.1 GCA_019683665.1 Solirubrobacteraceae bacterium | reverse complement strand
ATATGGTGGGCAGCGTCATATGTGTATAAGAGCCTGGGCGAACACTCGCTGCGGGAGGCAAGCCCTCCGGGCGCAGCCTCCCCTCGCCCCCTGGGCGAACACTCGCCGAGGAAGCCGAGCCCGCAGGGCGAGCGCCTCCCTGGCACAAATCGGCAAGAACTCCCGCACTCGTGGACCTGCCCGCCGGAGGCGCCCCGCGTACCGTCGCGAGGGAGCGAGGAGAGGGAGTTTGATGGGAGAGGACGTCGAGCTCGTCGGCCTGTACTGGACCGTGTCCGGACCGGTGGAGGTCCACTTCGGCCGCGAGTGGAGCTACTTCAGCTGGGAGGACCGCTGCGCCGAGGCGGAGAAGGTCGGGTTCGCCGGCCTCGGCATCTGGCACGCGGACCTCGAGCACGTGCTGGAGTCGCAGACGCTGCAGGACATGCGCCGCTCGATGGACGACCACGGGCTGCGCTACCTGGAGCTCGAGTTCCTCATGCACTGGTGGCTGGATCCGTCCGACGACCGCCGCAAGGAGTCGGACCGCATCCGCCGCCTGCTCTTCGAGGCGGCCGAGGTGCTGCCCGCGCATCACATCAAGGTCGGCAACATCCCCGGCGACCCGGTCGAGTTCGGCCGCCTCGTCGAGTCGTTCGCCGAGCTGTGCGCGGACGCGGCGAAGCACACCGACGCGACGGTCGCCTACGAGTTCATGCCGTTCGACGTGAACGTCCGCGACCTCGAGACGGCCGTGCGGCTCGTCGAGGAGGCCGGCGCCCCGAACGGCGGCCTGGCGATCGACACGTGGCACCTGGAGAAGCTGAACATCCCGCCGGAGGGCCTGAAGGCCGTCCCGCGCGAGCGGCTCGCCTGGATCGAGCTCAGCGACGGCAGGAAGGCGTGGATGGCCGACGACGACCACGTCGACGAGGTCATCAACCACCGCAACCTGCCCGGCGAGGGCGAGTTCGACATCCCCGGCTACATCCGGGCCGCCAAGGAGATCGGCTACCCGGGCCCGTGGGGCGTCGAGGTGCTCTCCGAGGAGCTGCGCAACAACCCGATCGACGTGATCTTCCGCCGTGCCTACGACACGACGGCGGCCCAATTCCTGGAGAGGAGCCCGCGATGACACCGAGCCCCCTGGACAACGACCGCCTCGTCTGGATGTACACCCAGATGGTGCGCATCCGCGAGTTCGAGGAACGGGTGAAGCGCACGTTCGAGGAGCACCCGGGCGTGATCCGCGGCCACACCCACCTGGCCGACGGCGTCGAGGCCTCGATCGTCGGGTCGGTCGCGAACATGCAGCCGGGCGACTACGTCCTGACGACGTACCGCTGCCACGGCTACCCGATCGCCCTCGGCACGGACACGAAGGCGATCATGGCCGAGATCTACGGCCGCGCGACCGGCATCTGCAAGGGCCTGGGCGGCTCGATGCACCTGTGCGACCCGAGCCGCGGCTTCCTCGGCACGTCGGGCATCGTCGGCCAGGGCATCCCGCACGCGACCGGCGCCGCGTACGCCGCGCAGATCCGCGGGGAGGGCCAGGTCGTCCTCTGCTTCTTCGGCGACGGCGCGTCGAAGCAGGGCGCCTTCCACGAGTCGCTGAACATCGCGGCGCTCTGGAAGCTCCCGATCGTCTACGTGATGGAGAACAACGGCTACAACGTCGAGACCCAGACCCACCAGGAGGACGCGAACGCGGCCGCCGGCGAGGATCTGTCGGTCAAGGCGAAGGCCTACTCCATGCCGGGCGTCACGATCGACGGCGGCGACCCGGTCGCGGTCTACGAGACGGTCGGCGCGGCGATGGAGCGCGCCCGCCGCGGCGAGGGCCCGACGCTCATCGAGTCGAAGGTCTACCGCCTGTCCGCCCACGGCAACCTCATCGCGCCGCCCGGCGTGCCGCTCCACTACCCCGAGCACGAGGCGATCGCCGTGTTCGGCGACCGCGAGCAGTACGAGGCCGCGCTGAAGGGCGACCCGGTGCCGCAGTTCCGCGGCCGCCTCGTCAACGACGGGGTGATGACGAACGAGCAGGCCGAGGAGATCCTCAAGGCCGCCCGCGACGAGATGCAGGAGGCGGTGACCTTCGGCGTCGAGAGCCCGTTCCCCGAGAACGACGAGGCGCTGGCCTACGTCTACGCCTAGGAGCACGAGCACATGAGCCACGAGCTTCCGTACATCGCCGCGATCGACGAGGCCATCCGCCTCGAGATGGAGCGCGACGAGACCGTCATCTACTTCGGCCAGAACATGGCGACGACGGAGAACGCGCCGTTCCGCCAGCAGTTCGGCAACGACCGCGTCCGCGTCACGCCGATCTCCGAGACGGCCGAGATCGGGATGGCGGTCGGCGCGGCGCTGGCCGGCTACCGCCCCGTCGTCGAGCTCTACATGGCCGAGTTCATGCTCGTCGCGATGGACCAGGTCGTCAACGAGGGCCCGCGCTTCCGGGCGATGAGCGGCGGCCAGGTGAAGGTCCCGCTCGTCCTGAAGGCCGGCTGGGGCTTCACCGCCGGCTGGGCGGGCCAGCACACCGGGACGCTCACGAACATGTTCATGGGCATCCCGGGCCTGAAGGTCGTGTCGCCGTCGACGGCGGCCGACGCGAAGGGCCTGATGGCGTCGGCGATCCGCGACGACAACCCGGTCGTCTACTTCCACAACTACCTGCTGACGCTCGACCACGGCGAGGTGCCCGACGGCGAGTACCTCGTCCCGCTCGGGGTGGCCGACGTCCGCCGCGAGGGCTCCGACGTGACGATCGTCGCGAACGCCCACATGCTCAACCAGTCGCTGAAGGCGGCCGAGACGCTCGCCGGCGAGGGCATCCAGGCGGAGGTCATCGACCCGCGGACGTACGCGCCGCTCGACGTCGACACGATCCTCGAGTCGGTCGGCAAGACGGGCCGCCTCGTGCTCGTCGACTCGGCGCCGCGCCACAGCGCCGCGTCGAACGTCATCGCCGGCGAGGTCGTCGAGCGCGGGTTCGACCTGCTGAAGGCGCCGATCGTCCAGGTGACGGCGCTCGACGCGACCGTGCCCTACAGCGAGCCGCTCGAGGCCTACGTGATCCCCGACGCCGATCGCGTCGCCGCCGCCGTGCGCGGCGTGCTCGGCACCGCCCCGGTCGGAGCCTGACGAGACGTGACCGCTGACGACGCCCGCCGGCTGCTGCGCACGATGTGGCGGATCCGCCACTTCGAGGAGCGCGTCGGCCGCCTGAAGCGCACGGACGAGGTCTTCGGGCTGATCCACCTCAGCGTGGGCCAGGAAGGCGTCGCCGCGGCCACGTGCCTGCAGCTCCGCGACGACGACGCGGTCTACAGCGGCCATCGCGCCCACGGCCACGCGCTGGCCAAGGGCGCGCTGCTGCCCCGCGTCATGGCGGAGCTGATGGGGCGCGAGACCGGGGTCTGCCGCGGGATGGGCGGCTCGATGCACCTCGTCGACGTCGAGCACGGGTTCCTGGGGGCGACCGGCGTCGTCGGCGGGAACATCCCGATGGCGCTCGGCTCCGCCCTCGCGGCCCGGCGGCTCGGCGGCGACACCGTCGCGGTCGTCTTCTTCGGCGACGGCGCGGTCCAGGCCGGCCACTTCAACGAGACGGTGAACCTGGCCGCGCTGTGGGGCCTGCCGCTGATCATGGTCTGCGAGAACAACGGCTTCGCCGAGTTCACGCCGCGCTCGGCCCACACGGTCGTCGAGCGCGTCAGCGACGTCGTCTCCCCCTACGGGATCGTGCGCGAGACCGTCGACGGCAACGACGTGCTCGCCGTGTGGGAGCGCTTCGGCGCGTTCCTGGCCCGGGCCCGCGCGGGCGAGGGGCCGTTCCTGCTCGAGTGCCTGACCGTGCGCCTGCGCGGCCACTACGAGGGGGACCCGGCCGCCTACCGGGAGGCGATCGCCGACGAGGAGTGGCAGAAGATGGACCCGATCCTGCGCCTGCAGCGCCACGCGCTCGCGCAGGGCTGGGTCGACGAGGACGAGCCCGCCGCGATCGAGGCCGAGGCCGCCGAGGAGGTCGAGGCCGCCGTCGCGTTCGGGCGCGAGAGCGCGTTCCCGCCGCCCGAGCTCGTCGCGGAGCTGGTCTACGCGGGGTCCGATGCCTGAGACGACGTACGTGAAGGCGGTGCTGCGCGCGCTCGACGAGGCGATGGCCGCCGACGAGCGCGTGATCGTCCTCGGCGAGGACGTGGCCGAGGGCGGCCCGTACACGACGACGGCCGGCCTGGCCGACCGCTACGGGCGCGACCGCGTCATCAACACCCCGATCAGCGAGGGGGCGATCACCGGCGTCGCGATCGGCGCCGCCCAGTCCGGCCTGCGGCCGGTGCTGGAGATCATGTTCATCGACTTCATCACGCTGGCGCTGGACCAGCTCGCCAACCAGGCGGCGAAGGCGCACCTGATGTCGGGCGGCCAGCTCACGGTGCCGATGGTCCTGCGCACCCAGGGGGGCGCGGGCCAGCGCGGCGCCGCCCAGCACTCGCAGTCGCTGGAGGCGTGGCTGACCCACGTCCCCGGGCTGAAGGTCGTGATGCCGGCCGATCCGGCCGATGCCGCCGGCCTGATGGCCAGCGCCATCGCGGACCCCGGTCCGGTCGTCTTCGTGGAGCACAAGGGGCTGTACTTCCAGCGGGGAGAGGTCCCCGAGGTGATCGAGCCGGTGCCGATCGGCAAGGCGCGGATCGTGCGCGAGGGACGCGACGTGACGATCGTCGCGCTGTCGCGCATGGTCGGCGAGGCGCTGAAGGCGGCCGACCGGCTCGCGGCCGAGGGGATCGAGGCGGAGGTCATCGACCCCCGGACGCTCGTTCCGCTGGACCTGGAGGCGATCGTCGAATCGGTCCAGCGCACGAACCGCCTCGTGATCGCTCACGAGGCCGTCGCCCACGGAGGGGTGGGCGGGGAGATCGCGGCGGCCGTCCAGGCCGCGGCGTTCGACCACCTGGACGCGCCGATCGAGCGAGTCGGCGCACCGTTCGCTCCCGTGCCGTTGAGCCCTCCGCTGGAGGACCTCTACGTGCCCGGGCGCGACGAGATCCACGAGGCCGCTCTGGCCACGCTCGGCAGGGCCGAACCGCGTCGATCGGCGACGCACGACGGAGGAGGAGGAGCAATGAGGATGGACCCAGGCTGGCGCAGGTTGCGCGCGCTGCTCGCGGTCATGCTGGCCGCGGTACTCGCGTTCGCGTTCGCTGCGTGCGGTGACGACGACGAGGGCTCCGACACCGGGGCCTCGACGGCCGCCGCCGCGCCCGCGGACACCGGCGCGTCGACCGCCGCCGCCGAGTCGACGACGACCGAGGCGTCGAAGTGCGGCCTCGGCAACGGCGAGAAGGCGACGGGCGAGCCGATCAAGCTCGGCTCGATCAACACGAAGCAGCCAGGCACGGACTTCAGCGAGGTCGCGCTGGCCGCCGAGGCGTACTTCAAGTGCGTGAACGACAACGGCGGCATCAACGGCCGTCCGATCGAGTACATCATCGAGACCGAGCAGACCGATCCCGGTCAGGTCGCGTCGCTGGCCAAGAAGCTCGTGGAGACCGAGAAGGTCGTCGGCATCGTCGGCAGCACGTCGCTGATCGACTGCGCGGTCAACCACCAGTACTACGAGAAGCAGGGCTACTACGTCATCGGCTCGGGCATCGCGCCCGAGTGCTACACGACGCCCAACCACGCGCCCGTGAACATGGGCCCGCGGCACAGCTCCGCCGGCGCCGCCCAGGAGCTGATGAAGCAGGGCGTCAAGAAGATCGTCTTCGACCAGAGCAACGTCCCCGGCACCGAGTACATCGACGAGGGCGTGCGCCTCACCGTCGAGGCGGAGGGGATCCCGTACGAGTCCCTGAAGGACAACGTGCCGATCCAGGACGCGAACTCGGTCGCGCTGAAGCTGGTCCAGGCGGCCGGCGACGGCGGTGGCGTGGTGCTGAACTTCACGCCTCCCGAGGCGCTGAAGATCCTCCAGGCCGCGGAGCAGCAGGGCCTGGCCGAGCGCGTGAAGTGGGCGTGCTCGACCCCGTGCAACACGGACTTCCTGGCCGAGGCGCTCGGGTCGTCGTGGGATGAGCAGCTCTTCGTCAACGCGGAGCTGAACCTCATCGACGCCGACGGCCCCGACATGCAGCTCTACCGGGAGGTCATGGAGAAGTACGCGCCGGACGTCCCGCTGGGCTCGTTCAGCCAGATGGGCTTCCTCGAGGCCCGCATCGCCACCGAGGCGCTGATCGGCATCGAGGGCGAGATCACCCCGCGGACGGTGAACGCGGCGTTCGTGGATGTCGCGAACTTCGAGACGGACATCCTCTGCAAGCCGTGGTACTACGGCGACGCGCCGCTGCACATCCCCAACAACGTCGACCGCACCGTCACGCCGAAGGACGGCAAGATGGTGCAGTACACCGACTGCTTCGACATCTCGGACGCCGACCCGTACATCAAGGACGTCCGCAAGATCGAGGCGGACATGGGGATCGAGTAGATGACCCCACGGCGGAACATCCAGCGGGGCCGGTCCGGCCGGCCCCGCGAGATGCTCGCCGCCGTGGTGGCGTCCTTCGCGCCGGCCCCCGGCCGCGCGCCCCCGGCCCGGCCCGGGCGGGGCGCCGCGGCGGCGCTCGCGCCGGAGGAGCGGGA
>JADGIB010000206.1 GCA_019683665.1 Solirubrobacteraceae bacterium | reverse complement strand
GAGCAGCGCCTCGGCCAGCAGCTGGGCCGGGGTGGGGGCGGGGCGTGGCACCCACGGCGCCGGCGGCGCGGGCGGCTCGGCCGGCTCGGGCGAGGCGTCGAACAGGACGGTCGTGATGTCGACCCCGGAGACGCCGTCGACGAGCGCGTGGTGGGTCTTGCCGATGATCGCGAAGCGGCCGTCGGCCAGGCCCTCGACGAGCCACAGCTCCCACAGCGGCTTGTCGCGGTCCAGCGGCTGCGAGAACAGGCGCCCGGCGAGCCGCTTCAGCGCCGCGTCGTCGCCCGGCCGGGGCAGGCCGGTGTGGCGGACGTGGTAGCGGACGTTGAAGTGCGGGTCGTCGACCCAGACCGGGCGGCCCTGCCCGAGCGGCACCGGCGCCAGGCGCTGGCGGTAGCGGGGCACGAGGTGCAGCCGCGAGAGGATGTGCTCGACCAGCTCGACGTAGCCGGGCGCGTCGCCCTCGAAGACGAGGACCTCGGCGACGTGCATCGGCGCCCGCCCTCCGCGCTCGAGGTGCAGGAACGACGCATCCAGCCCGCTGAGGCGGTCGGGGTTGGTCACCCGGTCGATTCTCATGCCCGGCCCCCAGCATGGCAAGCCGTAGCCTGTGGCGGCGTGGCGGTACCCGGAGCCCCCTACGACGACCTCCTGATCGAGCACCTCGACGCGGTGCGCCGGCTGCTCCCCGACGACGCGGCCTGGATCGACGCGCACACGCACACCGGCTTCAACGACCCCGACGGCGTGACCGGCAGCCGCGACGAGCTGCTGGAGGGCCTCGACCGGGCCGGGGTCGGCCGGGCGATCGTCTTCACGACGGCGGAGCCCGACGGCTACCCGCCGGCCAACGACCGCGTCCTCGCCGAGGCGGCCGGCGCGGGCGGCCGGCTCGTGCCGCTGGCGCGGATCGACCCGAACGCCGGCGATCCGCTGCCGGAGGCGCGCCGCTGCCTGGAGGCGGGCGCGCGCGGCTTCAAGCTCCACCCGCGCTCGGACGCGTTCGTCCTCTCGCACCCGTCGGTGGCGGCGCTCGTCGCGTTCGCCGAGGAGCGGCGCGTGCCGGTCCTCGTTCACGCGGGGCGCGGGATCCCGGCGCTGGGGGAGGACCTCGTCACGCTCGCCCGCCGCCACCCGGGCGCCGGGCTGATCCTCGCCCACGCGGGGATCAGCGACCTCGGCCTCGTCGGGCCGGCGGCCAACGAGCTGCCGAACCTCTACTTCGACACGTCCTGGTGGCAGGTGTCGGACCTGCTGGCGCTGTTCGAGACCGTCGACCCGTCGCGGATCCTGTTCGCCAGCGACATGCCGTACGGGTCGGGCCGCTTCGCCGCGCTCGCGTTCCTGCGCTGCGCGCTCGAGGTCGGGCTCGGCCTCGACGCGATCGCGGCGATCGCCGGCGGCAACGCCGAGCGGGTGCTGGCCGGGGAGCCCCCGGCCGACCTCGGCGGCCCGCCCGGGCGGGGCGCGCTGTCGACCCGCTGGCTGGCGGGCGAGCGGATCCTGGCCCACGCCGCGGTCGCCGCCTACGCGGCGTTCCGGGGCGGGGACCCGTCCGAGCCGCTCGCGCTGGCCCGGCTCGCCTGCCAGACCCCGACGGGCGGCACCGGCGCCGGCCACGAGGAGGAGCTGCTGGCGACGATCGACGAGCTGCTCGCCCACGGGCAGGAGCAGCTCGAGCGCCATCCGGGGGAGCGCTTCGCGGTCTCGATCGCCCCGCTGGCGGCCCAGCTGCTGGCCGGCACGCCCCGCGCCGGGGCGCGCGCGGCCGAGCTGCTCGCGATGCGATCCGTGTGACGTCGGCCACAGTCGGGTTCGAACGGCGTTTGGCGCGGATACGCTGTGGTGACCGCAGATCGACCTGTTCCCACAGCCGGCCGAGTCGCCGCGGACCATGCGGCGAGCGGGGGAACCACCCGCCGGGTCACGACCCGGCACGGGGCGAGTCGCGGGCTGATGCCCGCGTAGCGCGCGCCGCCTGAGGCGCCCGCGAGCCCGACAGCTCACCTCGTAGGCCGGCGCCGAGCAAAGGAGAACCTCCCGTGAGGCCGCAGACCTCCCTGCGCGCCGTGCCCGCCGCCGTGGCGGTCGCCGGCGTGCTGTCGACCAGCCTGTCCATGCACGTCGCGGTCGCCGCGCCGGTGCCCGCCGCGCCCGCCCAGTCCGCTCCTGCCGTCGTGCTGGCGGTGAAGGACCGAAGTCTTCGCCTCGGCCAGGCCGCCGTCGTCTCCGGCCGCCTGGCCACCGGGGCCGCCGGGGTCGTCGTCCACGTCGAGCAGCGCGTGCCCGGCGCCCGCGGCTGGGCCCGCGTCGCCGATGCGACGACCGGCGCCGACGGCCGATTCCGCGTGCGCGCCCGGCTGCAGCGCTCCGGCGTCCTGCGCGCCGTGCCCGCCGGCGTCGCGACGGCCGCGGTCGCGGCGGCGCCGGCCGCCGGGCCGCGCGTGCGCGTCGCCGCCCGCGTCACCACGACGGCCGTGCGCCGCCACGTCACCGCCGGGCGGACCGTCCGCGTCACCGGGACGCTGAAGCCCGCCGCCCGCGGGCGCACGGTCGCGCTCCAGCTGCGCGGCGCGAAGGGCTGGCGCACCGTCGACCGAGACCGCACCGACGGGCGCGGCCGCTTCCGCCTGGCCGAGCGGATCACGCAGGCGCGCTCGATCCCGGCCCGCCTGCGCTTCGCCGGCGACGCGGCGAACGCGGCCACGACCCGCCGCCTCGGCCGCGTGAACGCCTACCGCCTCGCCTCGGCGTCCTGGTACGGGCCCGGCCTCTACGGCAACCCGCTCGGCTGCGGCGGCACGCTGACGCCGGGCACCGTCGGCGTCGCCCACAAGACGCTGCCGTGCGGCACGAAGCTGACCCTGCGCCACCGCGGCAACGTCGTCCGCGCCCGCGTCATCGACCGCGGCCCGTTCGTCGCCGGCCGCGAGCTCGACCTCACCGCCGCGACGAAGGCGAAGCTCGGGTTCGGCTCGACGGGGACGGTCCAGGTCGCGCACTGACCCCCGGCGGCGGCGAGCGGCGGATCGGCCCCGCTGAGCGGGGCCGGATCGCCGTTCGCGCCGCGGCGGCCCCGCGGCGTGTCCCGAACACGCGTTCGCCTTGCCGTCAGGCCGGGGGCGTACCGTTCGCTCCGTGGCGACGATCGCGCATCTGGACATGGACGCGTTCTACGTGTCGGTCGAGCTGCTGCGCCGGCCGGAGCTGCGCGGCCGGCCGGTCGTGGTCTCCGGCACCGGGCCGCGGGCGGTCGTCACGACCGCCAGCTACGAGGCACGCCGGTTCGGGGTCCGCTCGGCGATCCCGGCCGCGCGGGCGCGGCGGCTGTGCCCGCAGGCCGTCTTCATCCCGCCCGACTTCGAGCTGTACCGGCGCGTCTCCGCGCAGGTCATGGGCATCCTGCGCGAGCACATCGAGCGCGTCGAGGTCGTCGGGCTCGACGAGGCCTACCTCGACCTCAGCGACCTCCAGCGCCCGCGCGCGGCGATGCGCCGCGTCGTGGCCGAGATCCGCGCCCGCACCGGGCTGACCGCCTCGGTCGGGATCGGCCCCAACAAGCTCGTCGCGAAGGTCTGCTCCGACGCCGAGAAGCCCGCCGGGTTCCTCGCCCTCAGCCGCGAGGAGGCGTGCGCGCGCTTCGCCGGCGCCCCGCCCGGGCTCGTGCCCGGCATCGGGCCCAAGACCGTCGAGCGGCTCGCGGCGATGGGCATCACGACGCTCGGCCGGCTCGCGGCCACCGACGAGGCGGTGCTGTGCGAGCGCTTCGGGCCCAACCACGGCCGCGACCTCCTGGCCCGCGCCCGCTTCCACGACGCCGAGCAGCTCACGCTCGAGCGCGTCCCGGTCAGCGAGTCGCGCGAGACGACGTTCCCGCAGGACGTCGCCGACCCCGCCGAGCAGGAGCGCGCGCTCGTCGCGCTCGCCGAGCGGCTCTGCACGGGGCTCAAGCGGCCGGGGCGGACGATCGGGATCAAGGTCCGCCTCGACGACTGGACGACGGTCACCCGCGCCCGCACGCTGGCCGAGCGGACGAGCGACCCGCTCACCGTCTCGAGCGTCGCGCTCGACCTCCTGCGCGCCTACGCGCCGGCGCGGCCGGTGCGGCTGCTCGGCGTCCGCGTCGCCGGCTTCGACGCCCCGGCGCCGGAGGTCGACGCCGGCCAGCTCGCGCTGCCGGTCTAGTAGAGGGCGGAGGCCAGGCGCCGGCGCGCGTCGCGCGCGAACGGGTGCTCGACGCCCAGCTCGTCGAGGATCGCCACGACGACGGCCCGGATCTCGTCGCGGGCGCTCGGCCCGCCGTCCCCGGCCGTCGCGCTCGCGGACGGCAGCGCCTCGATGAGGAGGTCGGCGGCTCGCTCGAGCTCGCCGGCGTCGAGCGCGGCGAACGCGGCGCTCAGGTCCGGCTCGCCCGCGGCCTCGAGGCGCATCCGGGCGCGCAGCCCGTCGGCCTGGAAGTCCCCGGGGACGTTCTCGACGAGGGCGAGCGCCTCATCGCGCTCCCCGCGGGCCAGCAGCATCCGCGCCAGCGGCACGGCGGCGTCGGCGCGGCCCGGCTGCAGCTCGAGCGCGCGGCGCAGCGACGCCTCGTCGCCGGCGGCGACGAGCCGGTCGGCCTCCGACGGCACGAGCGCGTCGAAGAACCGCTCGACGTTCGCCGGCGGCTGCGCGCCGACGAACTCGGCCACCACGCGGCCGTCCTTGAACGCCTTGACGGCCGGGATGCCCTGGATGCGGAAGGCGGCGGCGAGCTGCGGGTTGGCGTCGGTGTCGACCTTGGCCAGGACGACCTCGCCCTCCCGCGCCGCGGCCGCCTTCTCCAGCACCGGGCCGAGCTGGCGGCAGGGGCCGCACCACTCCGCCCAGAAGTCGACGACGACCGGCACCTGGCGGGAGCGGTCGACGACCTGCTGCTGGAAGTCGGCCTCGGTGACGTCGATGACCGTCATACCCCGCATACGGTAGGACACCGGACCATGGACCTCGCCTACGACGACGACGGCGCCGGCACCCCGGTCGTCCTCCTGCACGGGCTCACCGCGACCCGCCGCTACGTGGTGATGGGCTCGACGTCGCTGCAGCGCTCCGGCCATCGCGTCGTCGCCTACGACGCGCGCGGCCACGGCGACTCCCCGCCCGGCGACCGCTACGACTACGCGACGCTCGCCGCCGACCTGCGCGACCTCATGGACCGCCTCGAGATCGAGCACGCCGTCCTGGCCGGCGCGTCGATGGGCGCCCACACGCTCCTGCGCTTCGCCCTCGACCACCCGCAGCGGACGCTCGGGCTCGTCGTCGTGACCCCGGCCTTCGACCCCGAGGGCGAGCCGGACCTCGAGCGCTGGGACCGCCTGAGCGCCGGGCTGCGCGCCGGCGGGGTCGAGGGCTTCCTGGCCGCCTACGGGCGCCCGCCGGTCCCCGACGCCTGGCAGGAGACCGTCCAGACCGTGCTGCGCCAGCGCATCAGCCGCCACCGCCACCCCGAGGCCGTCGCCGACGCGCTCGCCCAGGTCCCGCGCTCGCGCCCGTTCGAGGCGTGGAGCGACCTCCGCGCGCTCGACCTGCCGGTGACCGTCGTCGCCGACCGCGACGAGGTCGACCCCGAGCACCCGCTCGCGGTCGGGGAGCGGTACGCGGCCGAGATCCCCGAGGCGCGGCTCGTGGTCGAGGCGCCCGGCAGGTCGCCGATCGCCTGGCAGGGCGGGCAGCTCTCGAAGGTGATCGCCGAGGTCGCCGCGTCGTAGCCTGCGGGGCGTGCGACCGATCCACCTCGTCCGCTGGGGCATCCCGCTGGCGCTCGCCGCCGTCGGCACCGCGATCCTCGTCGCGACCGACGTCGAGGGGGTGGGGGAGGCGCTCATCGCCGCCGGCATCTGCGTCGTCGTCGCCAACCTCATGCTGCGCGTCGCCTTCAGCGACCAGCGCGACCGCGACCGCGAGGAGCGCGCCCGCCGCTACTTCGACGAGCACGGCCACTGGCCCGGCGAGGGCCCGCGCCGCTGACCGGTAGCGTTCCCGCCCGCCATGGACGGTCCGACCACCATCGTCGCCGGCGTCGGCTTCGGCGACAGCTCCCGCGCCGCGGTCGCGACCGCGCGGGCGCTGGCCGAGGCGCTCGGCGCTCGCCTCGTGCTCGCCCCCGCCTACCCGTACGACCTCCTGCCGCTCGAGGGCGTCGTCGTCGAGGTCCAGGTCAGCGAGCGGATGCACGCCGAGGCGCAGGAGCGCGTCCGGGCCGTCCGCGACGAGCTCGCCCCCGGCGCCGAGATCCGGGTCCTGCCCGACACGTCGCCGGCGCGGGCGCTGCACGAGGTCTGCGAGGATGAGCGCGCCGGGCTGCTCGTCCTCGGCGCCGCCGGCGAGATCGGCACCGCCGCCCTGCACCACGCGCCCTGCCCGGTCCTCGTCGGCGCCGCGCCGCCGCCGTGGGCGACGGTCGGCGTCGGCGTCGACGGGTCGCCCGAGTCGCGCCACGCGGAGGCGCTCGCGCAGCGGCTGGCCCGGGCGGCCGGGGCGCGGCTCGTCCGGCTCACCGTCGTCGGCGAGCACCGCCAGGCCCCGCCGAGCGTCGACGGGGCCGAGGTGCTCGAGGGCTGGCCGGCCGAAGCGCTCGCGGCCCGCAGCGCGGAGCTCGAC
>JADGIB010000205.1 GCA_019683665.1 Solirubrobacteraceae bacterium | reverse complement strand
GTTCGCCGGCTACGGGATCGCCGACCGGCTCGCGCTGCCGCAGCGGGGCGAGACGGTCACCGTCTGACCGGCCCCGAAACATCTGACAGATTCCCTCCGGGGCGCGCACAGCGCGCGGGCGACGTGATACCGTCCGCGCGTGACCAGGATTGTCCACAATCCTGACGACGATTGCTACGCCCGTCTGCGCGCCGCGATCGTCTCGGGCGAGCTGCAGCCGAACGAGCGGCTCGTGGAGCTCGAGCTGAGCGAGCGGCTCGGGTTCGGCCGCGCCGCCATCCGCACCGCGCTCGTCCGCCTGGAGGCCGACGGCCTCGTCGAGCGCGAGCGCAACCGCGGCGCGAAGGTCCGCATGGTCAGCCAGCGCGAGGCGTCGGAGATCCTCGAGGCCCGCGCCGTGCTCGAGGGCCTCGCCGCCCGCCACGCCGCCCTGCACGCGACGCCCGAGGACGTCGAGCGCCTGCGCGGGGTCCTGCGCCGGATGCGCGAGCTGCTCGACGCCGGCGACCTCGTCGGCGCCTCCGACGAGCAGGCCGTGCTGCACCAGACGATCGCCGAGCTGTCGGGGCACGCCACCGCCCTGCGCCTCATCTCCGGCCTGCGCTCCCAGGTCGTCCGCTACCAGTACCGCACGATCCTCGTCCCCGGGCGCCCGGGCGAGTCGTTCGAGGAGCACAGCGCGATCGTCGACGCGATCGCGGCCGGCGACCCCGACGCCGCCGAGGCCGCGATGCGCCGCCACCTCGCCAACGTGGCCGGGACGCTCCCGGCGGAGGTCCCGGGGGCGTGAGCGGCGGCGCGCAGGCGCGCCCGGGTCTCGTGGTCGGGATGCTCGGACTCGGGGAGGCGGGCGGCATCCTCCGCGAGGACCTCCGCGCCGCAGGGGTGACCGTCCGCGGCTACGACCCCGCGCCCGACACCCGCCCCGACGTCGACGGCCCGCAGGAGGTCGCCGAGGGCGCCGCGGTCGTTCTCAGCCTCACGACGGCCGCGCACGCGGTCGAGGCCGCCCGCTCGGTCATCGACGTCCTCGGGCCCGGCCACGTGTACGCGGACGGCAACACGTCGTCGGCCGAGCTCAAGCGCGAGCTCGCCGACCTGATCGCGCCGACCGGCGCCCGCTTCGCCGACGTCGCGCTCATGGCCCCGGTCCCGGGCCGCGGGCTGCGCACGCCGATGCTCGTCAGCGGGCCCGGCGCCGGCGCCTTCGCCGAGATCTTCGCGCCGCTGGGGACGCCCGTCGAGGACGGCGGGCCCCAGCCGGGGGACGCCGCCCAGCGCAAGCTCCTGCGCAGCGTGCTCTGGAAGGGCATGGCGGCGGTCGTCACCGAGGCGCTCGCCGCGGCCCGGGCGGCCGGGGCCGAGGCGTGGATGCGCGGCGAGATCGTCCGCCTCTTCGAGGAGGCCGACGGCGACCTCGCCCGGCGCATGGAGGAGGGCAGCATCCGTCACGCCGAGCGGCGGATGCACGAGATGCGGGACGTGGCCGCGATGCTGAACGGGCTCGGCGTACGACCGCGGGTGGCCGAGGCGGCCGCCGGCTGGCTGGAGGAGCTGCACGATGGCCGATGAGCGCGAGCACCCGATTCCCAGCGACCGCGCGCGCGAGCTGGTTCGCGGTGCGGTCGACTACCACATCCACATCGCCCCGGACTTTGTGGCGCGGCGGATCACCGACATCGAGCTCGCCCGCCGCTGCCTGGAGACCGGGCAGGCCGGCTTCGGCCTGAAGTCGCACTACACGTCGACGGCCGAGCGCGCCCAGGTCGTCGCCGAGGCGGTGCCCGGCGTGACCGTGCTCGGCTCGATCACCCTGAACCGCGCCGTCGGCGGGCTGAACCCGCTCGCGGTCGAGATCGCCGCGCGGGAGGGCGCGCGAATCGTCTGGTTCCCGACCGTCAGCTCGGTCAACGAGCAGCACGAGGTCCTCCAGGCCGACCCGAACGGCAAGGTCCCGGTCTGGGTCCGCTTCGAGCTGTCGCTGCGCGAGGCCGGGCTGGCCTGCGAGCCGGTGCCGGTCGTCGACGACCGCGGCGAGCTGCTGCCCGAGGCGCACGAGGTGCTCGACGTCATCGCCCGCCACGACATGGTCCTCTGCACCGGGCACCTGTCGCGCGACGAGATCTTCACGCTCGTCGACGCCGCCGTCGACCACGGCGTGCGCCAGATCGTCGTCACCCACCCCGAGTTCCCGTCCCAGAACGTCTCGCCGGCCGACCAGGTCAAGCTGGCCGAGAAGGGCGCCCTGCTGGAGCGCTGCTTCACGACGACCTACACCGGCAAGGCGCCCTGGGAGCGGTTCTTCGAGGCGACCCGCGCCGTCGGCGCGGAGAACACGCTCTGGTCGACCGACCTGGGTCAGCGCTTCAACCCGCCGGTGGAGGACGGGATGGCCCTCATGGCCGACCGGTTCCTGGAGGCCGGCTTCAGCGAGGAGGAGGTTCGCACCATGGCCGTCACGAACACGCGCCGGATCGCCGGCCTGGAGGCCCTGTCCAATGCCTAGGCGCCTGCTCGTCATCGGCGCCCACTCGGCCGACTTCGTGTGGCGGGCCGGCGGCGCGATCGCCGTCTGCACCGCCAACGGCGGCACGGCGGAGGTCGTCGCCCTGTCCTACGGCGAGCGCGGCGAGTCCGGCGAGCTGTGGAAGCAGGAGGGGCAGACGGTCGAGAACGTCAAGCGGATCCGCCACGGGGAGGCCGAGCGCGCCGCCGCCCACCTCGGCGCGACGTTCCGCTGCCTCGACCTCGGCGACTACCCGCTCGAGATCGGGGCCGAGCAGCTCCTGCTCATCGCCGACGTCATCCGCGAGTTCGCGCCCGACGTCGTCGTCACCCACACCGACACCGACCCGTTCAATCCCGACCACCCGGTCGCCTTCCGGGCCGTCGACCGCGCCCGCGGCCTGGCCGCCGGCGCGGGGGTGAGCAGCGCCTTCCCGACGATCAAGCCGCCGGAGCTGTTCCTGTTCGAGCCGCACCAGCCCGAGCTGTGCAACTTCACGCCGACGACGTTCGTCGACATCACCTCGGTGATGGACAGGAAGGTGGCGGCGATGGAGGAGATGCAGGCCCAGAAGTACCTGCAGACCTACTACCGCGAGCGGGCCGACCACCGCGGCAACCACGCCCGCCGCGCCTCCGGCAACCAGGCGATCCGCCAGGCCGAGGCGTTCCAGCGCGTGATCCCGCAGGTGGTGACCGAGCTGTGAGCCCCGCTCCGGAGACGCTCGCCGAGCTCGCCCGCCTCGGCTCGGCCACCGTCTACGAGGCGGGCGGCCGGCGCGGCTACGTCGACGCCGACCTCATCCAGGTCGTCCCGGGCAGCCGCGTGGCCGGGCCCGCGCGGACCGTCCGCTGCGCCCAGGGCGACAACCTCATGGTCCACGCCGTCATGGCGCAGGTCCGGCCCGGCGACGTGCTCGTGCTCACGATGCCCGAGCCGGAGCCGGTCGCGCTCGTCGGCGACCTGCTGGCCACCCAGGCCAAGGTCCACGGCGCCGCCGCGCTGCTCGTCGACGCGTCGGTGCGCGACGTGGAGGAGCTGCGGGAGATGGGGCTCCCGATCTGGACGCGATGGGTGCGCGTCAAGGGGGCCGCCAAGGACGAGCTGGGCGAGATCGACGTGCCCGTCACCGTCGGGGGCGCGCTGATCCGACCCGGAGACCTGCTCGTGCTCGACGCCGACGGCGTCGCCGTCGTCGAGGCCGAGCGCGTCGACGAGGTCCTCGCGGCCTCGCGCGAGCGCGAGCAGCGGGAGGCGATCAAGCGGGAGCGCCTGCAGGGCGGGGCGCTCTCCTGGGAGATCGACGGTCTGAAGGGGAAGTTCAGCGAAGGAGGAGACAGGGCGTGAGCGACATCGCGCATCTGGGACCGGTCGAGCTGCTGACGCCGAAGGCGGAGGAGTCGCTGCGGTTCTTCGTCGACGTGCTCGGGATGGAGATCGAGCACCAGGAGGGGCAGTCCGTCTACCTGCGCGGCTGGGGCGACTACCAGCCGTGGTCGACGAAGCTGACCGAGTCCGACACGTCCGGCATGGCGCTGCTCGGCATCCGGGCCTGGGACCAGGAGGCGCTCGAGCGGCGCGTGAAGAAGATCGAGGCGACCGGCCTCGGCGAGGGCTGGACGGACGGCGACCGCGGCCGCGGCCCGTCGTACCGGTTCCGCGACCCGGACGGCCACGTGTTCGAGATCTACTACGAGAGCGAGCGCTACTCGCCGCCGCCGCACCTGAAGCCGTCGCTGAAGAACCAGCCCCAGCGCTACGTGCCGCGCGGCTGCGCGGTCAAGCGCCTCGACCACGTCAACCTGCTCGCCGCCGACGTGTACGCGAACCGCGTCTTCGGCGTCGACACGCTCGGCTACCGGCTCTACGAGCGCATCGAGCTCAACGACGGCAGCGAGGCCGGCGCGTGGATGAGCGCCACGATCGCCGCCCACGAGCTCATCTACACCCGCGACGCGTTCGGCGCCAACGGGCGCCTGCACCACCTCGCCTACTGGGTCGACACCCGCGAGGAGTGCCTGCGCGCCGCCGACATCTTCCTCGAGAACGAGATCCACATCGAGGCGGCCCCCTCGAAGCACGCGATCGCCCAGGGCTTCTTCCTCTACGGGATCGAGCCCGGCGGCAACCGCATCGAGGTCACGACCGGCGGGCGGTTCGTCTACGACCCCGACGAGCCGTGCGTCGTGTGGACGGAGGAGGAGCGCAAGCTCGGCCAGGCCTGGCGCGTGAAGACGGTGGAGAGCTTCCACACGTACGGGACGCCGCCGGTGCCGCAGGCCCCGACCCCCGCGTGATGGACGCCGGCGCCTGCGGCATCGTCCTGGCCGGGGGCGCCGGCCGCCGCTTCGGCTCGGCCAAGCAGCTCGCCGACCTCGGCGGGCGCCCGCTGCTGCAGTGGGCGCTCGACGGGGCGCTCGCGGCGGGCGGGCTGGACCGGGTCGTGCTCGTGCTCGGGGCGCAGGCCGACGCGGTGCGGGCCCGGATCGACCCGGGCCGCGCCGAGGTCGTCGCCTGCGACGAGTGGGAGGAGGGGATGGCGGCGTCGCTGCGCCGCGGCGTGGCCGCGGCCGGCGGCGCCGCCTGGATCGTCGTCGTCCTCGGCGACCAGCCGCTGCTCGGCGCGGCGGCGATCGACGCCGTGGCCGGCGCGGCGCGCGGCGCGCCGCCCGAGGTGCTCGCGGTCCGCGGCCGCTGGGGCGGGCGGCCCGGGCACCCGGTCGCGCTGCGCGCCGAGCTGGCGCCGCGGCTGGCGGCGCTGCGCGGCGACGCGGGCGCCCGCGACCTGCTGCGCGAGGTGCCGCTGCTGGAGGTCGACTGCGACGGGCTCGGCGACCCCGCCGACGTCGACGACCCCGACGCGCTCGCGCGCGTGCGCGCCGCCGTGGCCCGCTAGCCCGGCCCGCGGCCGTCCGCCACTAGGCTCGGCGAATGGACCAGCCGACGCTTGAGCGATTCGCCGACCTCGTGATCGAGGTCGGGGCCAACGTGCGACCCGGGCAGGTCGTCTCGATCGGCAGCGAGCCGGGCAAGGAGGCGCTCACCCGCGCCCTGGCCCGCTCCGCCTACCGCCACGGCGCGCGCTTCGTCGACGTGACCGTGTTCGACCTCCACGTCAAGAAGGCCCGGATCGAGCTCTCCCGCGAGGAGGACCTCGACTACGTCCCGCGCTGGTACGGGCAGCGGATGCTCGAGCTCGGCGAGGAGCGCGGCGTGCGGATCTCGCTCAGCGGCCCGATCGAGCCGACGCTGTTCGAGGGGCTGGACCCCGAGCGCCTGGGCCGCGACCAGCTCCCGTTCGTGCCCGAGACGATGGAGGTCGTCAACGCGCGCACGGTGAACTGGTGCGTCGCCCCGTGCCCGACGCCGCAGTGGGCGCGGTTCGTCCACCGCGACCTCGAGCCCGGCGCGGCGCTCGAGCGGCTCGAGTCGCAGCTCGTCCACATCCTGCGCCTCGACGAGGACGACCCGATCGCCGCCTGGCGCACCCGCGCCGACCAGATCGCCGCCGCGGCCGCCGCGCTGAACGACCGCCGCTTCGACGCGATCCGCTTCACCGGCCCCGGCACCGACCTCACCGTCGGGCTGCTGCCCAGCTCCCAGTGGCACGGCGGGGCGATGGAGACCGTCGACGGGATCGTCCACATGCCGAACCTCCCGACCGAGGAGGTCTACACGGCGCCCGACCCGCAGCGGGTCGACGGGACGGTCACGGCGACGAAGCCGCTCGTGCTCGGCGGGACGACGATCGAGGGGCTGCGCGTGCGCTTCGAGGGCGGCCGCGCGGTCGAGGTCGCCGCCGACCGCGGCGGCGAGGTGCTCGAGGCGATGACGCGCCGCGACGAGGGCGCCGCCCGCCTCGGCGAGGTCGCGCTCGTCGACCGCCACGGCCGCATCGGCCCGCTCGACACCGTCTTCTACGACACCCTCCTGGACGAGAACGCCGCCAGCCACATCGCGCTCGGCGCCGCCTACGAGCTGACCGTCGGCGACGCCGACAAGGACCGGATCAACCGCTCCGACATCCACGTCGACTTCATGATCGGCGGGCCCGGCGTGGACGTCGACGGGCTCGCCGCCGACGGCACCGCGGTCCCGGTGCTGCGCGACGGCGAGTGGCGGATCTGACGGCGGGCCCGGCGACCCCGCGGGGGGGGGGGGCGGCC
>JADGIB010000204.1 GCA_019683665.1 Solirubrobacteraceae bacterium | reverse complement strand
GTCAGGACGCGCGCCTCGCCGACGAGCCGTCGGCGCTGTCGGGCCGCGCCGGCCGGGCGCTGGCCGAGGCGGCGCGGCGGGCGCGCGCGGCCGACCTCGAGCTGGCCGACGCGCTGCAGCGCCCGCGCCCGACCGGCGCCGTCGCGAGCGCCGGCTACCTCGACGCGCTCGGCCGCCGGCCGGTCCCGAGCCCGGACGCCGAGCGGGCGCTGATCGCCGCCGCCCAGGCCGGCGACCGCAGGGCCCGCGCCCTCCTCGTCGAGGCGTTCCTTCCGGTCATCGCCTCGACCGCCCGGATGTACCGCGACTCGCGCCGGATCGAGCGGATGGAGCTGCTGCAGGAGGGCGTCGTCGGGCTGCTGCGCGCGCTGGAGCGCTACGACGCGCGCCGCGGCACGCCGTTCTGGGCCTACGCGGCGTGGTGGGTGCGCCAGGCGATGCAGCAGCTCGTCTCCGAGCTGACCCGCCCGGTCGTCCTGTCGGACCGGGCGCTGCGCCGGCTGGCCCGCGTCCGCGACGCCCACCGCGAGGGGCTGCGCGAGACCGGGACCGAGCCGACCCGCGACGAGCTCGCCCGCCGCAGCGGGCTCACGGTCGAGCAGGTCGACGAGCTCCTCGTCCTCGAGCGCCCGCCCCGCTCGACCGACGAGCCGGTGCGGGCCGAGGACGGGGTCGTCGGGACGTTCGGGGAGCTGCTCGTCGACCCGCTGGCCGAGGACGAGTACGAGCGCGTCCTCGACGCGATCGAGGTCGAGGAGCTGCGCTCGCTGCTCGCCGGCCTGTCGGAGCGCGAGCGCGAGATCCTCCGCGCCCGCTACGGCCTCGACGGGGGCGACGAGCGAAGCCTGCGCAGCGTCGCCGCCCCGCTCGGGCTCAGCGCCGAGCGCGTCCGCCAGCTCGAGCGGCGCGCGCTGGGCAAGCTCGCCGCGGCGGCCGGTGTGGTGGGCGGCGACGGCGCCTGACCCGCCGCGCGCTCACACGAGCTGCGGCGGCCGCGGCGCGGCGCCGTCGGTCGCGGCGAGGTCGACGACGATCTCCAGCTCGCCGCTGACGCGCGCGTCGGTGACGGCCGCGGTCGGCTCGTCGCGGCGGACGCGGTCGAAGCGCAGCGCGACCGTCGCCCCGCCGACCCGCAGGCCGCTGACGGTGACCGAGCTGAGCTGGCGCGGCAGGACCGGCCGGCGGATGCGCAGCCGGCGCCCGAGCCCGTCGGGGACCAGGCCGAGCGCGGTGACGAGCAGGTACGGGATCGCGCCGGCCGCCCACGCCTGCGGACGGCAGGCGACGGGGTAGGGGACCGGGGCCTCGTAGTCGGCGCGCGAGAAGCCGGCGAACAGCTCCGGCAGCCGGTATCCGGGGAAGCCGGCGGCCGCGTCGAGCAGCGCCTCGAACAGCGTGAGGAAGTCGTCGTCGAACCCGTAGCGGCGCAGCCCGGCGGCCGCGAACGCCGTGTCGTGCGGCCACACCGAGCCGGTGTGGTAGCCGACCGGGTTGTACGCGACCTCGCGCCGCCCGAGGGTCCGCAGCCCCCAGCCCGACCACAGGTCGTCGCCCATGAGCCGGTCGCGCACCGCGGCGGCGCGCGCCGGGTCCACGGCGCCCGCCCACAGGAGGTGGCCCTGGTTGGAGGCCAGGACGCGGCTCGGGCGCTCGTCGCCGTCGAGCGCCATCGCGTAGGCGCCGAGGTCCTCGAGCCACAGCCGGTCGAGCGCGGCCCGGGTGCGGGCGGCCGCGGCGCGCAGCCGGGCCGCCTCGTCGGCCTCGCCGAGCACGTCGAGCAGCCGGGCGATCTCCTCGCGGGCGCGGATCGCGTACCCCTGGACCTCGGCGAGCGCGATCGGCGGGCGCAGCGGCCGGCCCTGCTCGTCGCAGACGCCGTCCCAGGAGTCCTTCCAGCCCTGGTTGTCGAGGCCGCCCTCAGCCCGGCGGCGGTACTCGATGAGCCCGTCGCCGTCGGGGTCGCCGTGCGTGTCGAGCCAGCGCAGCGCCGCGTCGACGTGCGGGCGCAGCTCGGTCAGCAGCGACGTCGACCCGGTCCAGTTCGCGTGGGCGGCGAGGACGATGAGGAAGAGCGCCGTCGCGTCCACGGTGCCGTAGTAGCGCCCCAGCGGCGTGCCGGCCGCGGCCTCGCCGAGGCGCAGCTCATGGAGGATCCTGCCCGGCTCCTCGTCGTGGGCCGGGTCGTCGCGCCGGCCCTGGTGGGCGGCCAGCAGCCGCAGCGTGCCGGCGGCGAGCGCCGGGTCGAACGCGAGCACCTGGCGGGCGGTGATGAGCGAGTCGCGCCCGAACAGCGTCGCGTACCAGGGGATGCCGGCGGCGAGGTACGGCTGGCCGTCGAGGTCGGAGATGAGCAGCCGCAGGTCGAGCAGGCTGCGGCGCAGGACGCGGTCGACGAGCTCGTCGGAGCAGCGGACCTGCGTGCGGTCGGCCAGCCAGGCGTCGGCGTCGGCGGCGGCCTGGCGGGCGGTCGAATGGCGGTTCAGGGCCGGCGGGGCCGGCTCGGCCTCGGCCGGGGCGCGGCCGCCGAAGCGGCAGGTGAGCGCGAGCGTGTGCTCGCCGTGGGGCTCCAGGCGCACCCGCGCGTGCAGGCGCCCGTCGGGCCCGGCCTCCGCGCCCTCGCACGTCACCGTCGTCGTGTGGGTCCACCCGTCGGCCCCGACGGAGGAGAGGCGCAGGGTCGACCCGTCGGCCGACCGGCGCACCTCGCGCTCGCGCCGGGGCAGGAACCCGCGCAGCTCGAGCATCGGGACGAAGTCCGCGTCGAGGCGCAGCTCGAGGTCCAGCTCGACCGGCTCGTGGTGGTGGGAGCGCAGGAGGATCCGCTCGTCGAGCCCGTCGGGGCGCATCCGCCGCTCGAGGCGCACCCGCAGCGCCTGGAGCGGCAGCGTGCGGCCGTCGTCGAGCGCGAGCTCGCGGTTCGTCAGCTCGTACGTCGCGCCGGTGCCGGCCTCGTCGGAGGAGACCAGCAGGCGCGGCGCGACGCCGCCGAGGCGCAGCACGTGCACGCTCAGGTGGCGGCAGTCGTCGACGAACACGCCGAGCGGGTGGTCGCCGGCGGGCAGCTCGCCGTCGAGGCCGGCGACGCAGAACGCGTTGCCGGCCTTGACGACCGTCGTGGCGGTGATGTCGGCGTCGATCACGCGGGGATGGCCTCGCTCTCGTCGGCCGCCGCCGCGGCCCGCGGGCGCGGTCGCGGCGCCGGGGTCGCGATCGCACGGTAGGCCTCCTCGTAGCGGGCGGCGACGCGGTCGGGAGCGAAGCGCTCCCGGACGCTCGCCCGGCACTCGTCGGGGTCGAGCTCGCCTGCGCGCTCGACCGCCGCGGCCATCTGCTCCTCGTCGCCGACGAGCAGGCCGCTGCGGCCTGCCTCGACGACCTCCGGGGCCGAGCCCTCGGCGAACGCGATGACCGGGGTGCCGGCCGCCATCGCCTCGACCATGACCATCCCGAACGGCTCCGGCCAGGTGATCGGCATGAGCAGCGCCTGCGCGGCCGCGAACAGCTCCTGCTTGTAGCGGCCGCCGACCTCGCCGACGTAGCGGATCCGGTCGCCGTCGAGGTGCGGGTCGATCTCCTCGGCGAAGTACGCCTCCTGGCCCGGCTGGACCGGCCCGGCGAGGATCAGCCGCCTGCCCGCCTCGCGGGCGACGCGGATCGCGCGGTGGGCGCCCTTCTCGGGGGCGAAGCGGCCGATCCACAGGAGGTGGTCGTCCTTGGGGACGTCGGCCGGCCAGGCGTCGACGTCGATCGGGTTGGGGACGACGGCGTCGATGCGCACGCCGTCGGGGCGCGCCGCGGCCTGGGCGCGCGAGATGCAGGTGATCGACGCCTTCGCGCCGTGCGCGGCGTAGAAGCGGCGGGCGTCCTCGTCGAAGGCGCCGTGGACGGTGTGCAGGACCGGGACCGAGATGCGGTCGGCCATCGCCAGCGCGGTCCAGCCCGAGTGGTCGTGGAGGACGTCGTAGGGGCGCCCGGCGATCGCCTCGCGCTCGACGTGCTCGAACGCGCGCGCGACGTGGTCGGCCTCGATGACGCTCGCGCCGATCCGGTCGGAGTGCGAGCGGTCGAGCAGGCCGACGGTCCGCGCCGCGCTGCGCGAGCCCGGGGCGGCCAGGAGCGTGACGTCGTGCCCGCGAGCGACGAGCGCGTCGGCGAGCAGCGCGACGACGGACTCGATCCCGCCGTAGCCGTGCGGCGGGATCCGCAGCCACGGCGGCGCGAGCAGGGCGATCCGCAGCGGGCGCCCCGCCGACGTGGCCGGCGCGACGTGGACGTCGCGGTGGCTGCCGAGGACGTGGACGTTGCTGTGGCTGCTGTGGCGGT
This sequence comes from Solirubrobacteraceae bacterium, assembly GCA_019683665.1. Classification (GTDB taxonomy): domain Bacteria; phylum Actinomycetota; class Thermoleophilia; order Solirubrobacterales; family Solirubrobacteraceae; genus Capillimicrobium. Next base: position 2,382 of record JADGIB010000204.1, on the reverse strand, counting down.
AGAGCTGGGTGCGGACCGCGGGCTCGGCCCGGCCGGCGAGCTCGACCGCGCGCTCCCCGGCGGCGCACGAGCGGCACAGCCGCTCGTCGTCGGAGGTGCGACGCAGCATCGGCGTGTGGCACCGCTCGCAGCGCCCGAACGCGACCGGCGGTCGCAGCCCGGACGCGCCGCTGCGCCGCCTCGGTTCGCCGCGAACGGTCATGTGCCCTCCCCGGTCGCAGTGGACAAGCAGGTCACATTCCCTCCTTCGCAGTCAGCATCCAGGGCTGGAGGTAGGCCGCCCGCCGCGGATGTCAACCCTCCGTCATGATCCCGGCCCGCACACGGCGACGGAGGAGGGAGCGTGCAGCACCACGACGGGACGGTCGCGCTGGTGACCGGCGGCGGGACGGGGATCGGCGAGGCGTGCGTGACGGAGCTCGCGGGGCGCGGCGCGCGCGTCGTCGTGGCCGACCTCGACGGGGCGCAGGCCGAGCGCGTCGCGGCCGCGGTGCGGGCGGGCGGCGGCAGCGCCGTCGGGGTGCGCGCGGACGTGACCGTCGAGGCCGACTGCGCGGCGATGGTCGACGCCGCGCTGGAGGCGTACGGGCGGCTCGACGTCGCGGTCAACAACGCCGGGATCGGCGGGCGGCGCGGCCCGGTCGGCGACCTCTCGCTCGCCGACTGGCGCGCGACGCTGGCCGTCAACCTCGACGGCGCCTTCCTGTCGATGCGCGAGCAGCTGCGGGCGATGGTGCCGCAGGGCGCCGGCGCGATCGTGAACATCGGCTCGATCCAGAGCTCGGTCGCGCTGCCCGACACCGCCGCCTACACCGCATCCAAGCACGGCCTGCTCGGCCTCACGCGCAGCGCCGCGATCGACTACGCGCCGGCCGGCATCCGCGTCAACTGCGTCGGCCCGGGCGTCATCGCGACGCCGAGCCTGCTCGCGAAGGTCACCCCGCAGCAGCACGCCGAGCTCGAGCGGCTGCACCCGAGCGGGCGCCTGGGCGAGCCGGCGGAGATCGCGCGCCTCGTCGCGTTCCTCGGCTCGCCGCAGGCCTCGAACATCACGGGCGCCTACTACGTCGCCGACGGCGGCTTCACGGCGCAGTAGGCCCCGCGGGCGGCGGTCAGGCGGCGTCCGGGCAGTGCCGGGTGGCGATGACGACCTTGCCGTGCGTGGCGCGGTCGCGGGTGTAGTCGAACGCCTCGACGTACTGCTCGAACGGGAAGACGCGGTCGACGCGGGGGCGGATCTCGCCGCGCTCGAGCATCCCGCGGATCGCGTCGATGCCGCGGTCGCGCTGGGCCGGGTGCATGACGTAGTTGAACACCGAGTACGGCTTGAACACCGCGTTGGCCTGGAAGAGGTCGGCGAACGGGAGCGTCGGCCACCTCCCGTCGACCATCCCGTAGAAGAGGATCCAGGCGTCGCGGGCCAGCGCAGGGGCGTAGCGGTGGATGAGGCCGTCGCCGAACGCGTCGAAGACGAGGTCGACGCCGTGCCCGCCGGTCATCTCCAGCAGCCGCCCGGCCACGTCGACGTCGTCGCCGGTGACGAGGACGTGGTCGGCGCCGAGCTCGCGCAGGTAGCCGGCGTTGCGCTCCGATCGGGTGGTCCCGATCATCGTCGCGCCCAGCCGCCGGCCGATCTCCAGGCACGAGGCGCCGGTCGTGCTCGTCGCGGCGGTGGCGAGGACGACGCTCCCGGGGCCGACGGGGCGGACCTCGGCCAGCGGGTACCAGGCGGTGAGGTACTGCATCCAGATCGACGCGCACTCGACCGGCGTCAGGCCGGCCGGGGCCGGGGTCAGGTAGCGCTGGTCGACGACGAGCGTCTCGGCGCTGGCGCCGCGGTGCCCGTAGAAGTGCGGGATCGTGCACATCCGCATCCCGGGCTCGATCCCGGTGACCGCCGGGCCGACCGCGTCGACGACCCCGACCGCCTCCATGCCGATGCGCGCCGGCCACTGCTCGAAGCTGAACGAGTACTCGTCGCGCATGAGGTGCATGTCGCCCCAGTTGACGGCGAACGCCTCGATCGTGAGGCGCACCTCGGTGTCGCCCGGCTCCTCGAGCGGCACGTCCTCGAGGACGAGCCCGTGGTGGCCGGTGTACGCGTGCAGCTGCCAGGCCTTCGGCATGTGATTCGGTCCTACCTCGAAGCGTCTCGTGGGGGCTGGGCGCCGTCGCGGCGCCGGCCGCAGGGTAGGCGCCGCCGGCGCCGGGGCGGCGATCCGGGCGCGTGCGACCGGATTCCGGCCCGCCGCGGGCGGGAAGTCGGGAGGGGATGTCGCAGTGCGTGCTCAGCCGGCGGGTCGCGCCGTGCGCCGAGGCGATCGGCGGGGCGCGCCGGGCCGTGCGCGCCTGCGCGGCGCGGGCCGGCGCCCCCCCCCCCCA
>JADGIB010000008.1 GCA_019683665.1 Solirubrobacteraceae bacterium | reverse complement strand
GCATCGGACAGGTCGATGCCAGGTGCCACACGTCCCCGGCGTTCCCGTGGCGCGTGCGAGGACGCGCTCGACGCCCCGTGCGCGGGACGGCGGGCCGGGCCGGCCGGAGCCGCCCGGCCCACGGACGGTTGGCGGATCACGGTCGGATGGCGACCGCGAGGCGACAACGGCGGTTCGAGGCGGCGGTCAGGCGGCGAGGACGGCGGGGAGGTCGGTGCCGTCGAGGCGGCGGCGCAGGCGATCGACGCCGGCCTCGTCGAGGACGGCGGGCTGCGCGGCGAGCCAGTCGGCGACCGCCTCGACCGGGAGGATGCGCACGCCGCGGCGGCGGCCGGCCGGGCCGTCGGCCCCGGTGTCCTCGAGGGCGAGCACGGGGACGACCGGGCCGCCGATCCGGCGGCGCTCGAGGTGCTTGGCCTGGGCCCAGACGTCGATCAGCGCCGGCTCCGGCGTGTCGGCCAGCTCGAGCACGCCCGTCCCGTCCGCGTACTCGAACGCGAACACGCCGGCCGGGCCGACGGCGACGAGCGGCACCGTCCCGATCGCGGTCGGGAGCTCGACGGTCGTCGTCCAGCCGGGGAGCGCGGCGATGGCAGGCGCGAGCATCTCGCCCCCATCATCGGCCCGCCCGCCGCGAAGGTTGAGCACCGCGCCGCCCCCCGGTCAGGCGAGCGCGGCCTCGAACGCGCGCCGGGCCTCCTCGCCGCGCACGCAGAAGACGATCCGCTCCAGGCCCGAGCCGGCGGCGAGGTGCCGGCGCACGGCGTCGACCTCGATCGCGGCCGCCTCGCCGAGCGGGAAACCGCCGACCCCGGTCCCGAACGCGACGAGCGCGAGCGAGCGGGCGCCGAGCGCGTCGGCCCGGGCCAGCGTCGCCTCGGTCGCGCGCCGGATCACGTCGGCGCCGGTCGGGCCGCCGGGCTCCATCGTCGCGGCGTGGATGACCCAGCGCGACGGCAGGTCGCCGGCCGTCGTCTCGACCGCCTCCCCCAGCCCGATCGGCGCGCGCTCGCGCGACTCGCGCGCGAGCTCCGGGCCGGCGGCGCGGGCGATCGCGCCCGCCACGCCGCCGCCGTGCCGCAGCTGCGTGTTGGCGGCGTTGGCGATCGCGTCGACCGCCAGCGTCGTGATGTCGGCGTCGAGGACCTCGATCGAGGCCATCCCGCGGCGCCTCAGGCGACTTCGGCCGGCTCGTCCTTGCCCTGCAGGCGCTCGCGCCCGCGCTGGACGGCGGCGATGAACTTCGAGAGGTTGACCTCGAGCGTGTTGAGGATCTCGTCGGCGTAGTCCTCGGCGCCGAGGCGGATCTCCCGCTCGCGCGCGCGGGCGTCCTCGATGATGTCCTCCGCGGCGCGCTCGGCCGCCTTCGTGACCTCCTCCTGGGAGATCAGGCGCTCCTGGCGCTCGCGCGCCTCCTTGACGATGCGCTCGGCTTCGCGCTTGGCCTCGGCGAGCATCTCCTGACGCTCCTTGACGATCCAGCGCGCCTGCTTGATCTCCTCCGGGATCGTCGCGCGCATCTGGTCGAGGATGTCGTAGATCTCCTCCTTGTCCACGCGCACCTGATCCGTGAGCGGCACGGGCTTCGCGTTGTGGACGAGATCGTCCAGCTTGTCGATGAGCACGAGGACGTCCATTGGCTTCCTTAGGTTCGTGGCCGGGCGAGCTCTTCCTTCAAGCGCCTGGCCACCGATTCGGGCACCAGCCCGTCGATGTCCCCGCCGAAGGTGGCGAGCTCTTTCACCCCGCTGGAGCTGAGAAAACTGTACTGGGGGTGCGCCATCAGATACACGGATTCGATGTCCTGCGCCTGGCGGCGGTTCAGGTTCGCCATCTCCAGCTCGTACTCGAAGTCGCTGATGGCGCGCAGCCCCTTGACGATCGCGTCCGCGCCCACCCGCCGGGCGAAGTCGACGACGAGGATGTCGAACGGCTGGACAGTGACGTTGCCGAGGTGGGCGGTCGCCTCCTCGATGAACGCGACCCGCTCCTCCGCGCTGAACAGCGGCCTGCTCTTGCGCACCGAGGCGTTGACGACCGCGACGACGACCTCGTCGAACAGCTGGGAGGCGCGCGAGATCACGTCGAGGTGCCCGTTGGTGACGGGGTCGTAGCTTCCCGGACAGACGGCCTTGGTCATGGGGTGCGGTGGATCCTGATGAGGGTGTCGCCGTAGCGGCGTTCGTCGACGATCTCCAGCCCCGGCAGCGTCAGCGGCGCCCGCCGGTCGCTCTCGCTCACGACCCGCCCGCCCGCGGCGAGCAGCGGCGCGAGCTCGAGCGCCGGTCCGAGCCCCGCCGCGTCGCGGTACGGGGGATCGAGAAAGGCCAGATCGTAGGTGGCGCCCGCCGCGCGTGCGTCGCCGAGGAACGCGCGGACGTCGCGGGCGCGCACGTCGGCCTCGACGCCGAGGGCCGCGAGGTTGGCCCGGATCGCCCGCACGGCGGCCGGCGCGCGCTCGACGAACGTCGCCTGCGCCGCCCCGCGCGAGAGCGCCTCGATGCCGAGCGCGCCGGACCCGGCGAACAGGTCGAGGACGGTCGCGCCGTCCAGCGGCCCGAGGATCGAGAAGACCGCCTCGCGCACCCGGTCCGCCGTCGGGCGGGTGTCGCGCCCGCGCGGCGTCGCGAGCCGCCGCCCCCCGAAGCGCCCGGCGATGACGCGCACGCCGCCGCTCACGCCGGGATCGGCAGGTCGAGCTCGGCGGCGCCGTAGCGCTCGCGCAGCGCGTCGGCCAGGAGCGCGTGCTCGGGCGCCTCGAGGTCGGGGTCCTCGGCCAGGATCGCCGCCGCCCGGTCGCGGGCGCGGGCCAGCAGCGGCTCGTCCTCGGGCAGCCGCGCGACCTCGAACTCGCCGTAGCCGGACTGGCGGGTGCCGACGAGCTCGCCCTCGCGGCGCAGCTCGAGGTCGATCTCGGCCAGCCGGAACCCGTCGGCGTGCTCGGCCAGCGCCTGCAGCCGCTTGGAGTCCTTGGGCCCGAACAGGATGCAGACCGAGGCGTGCCCGCCGCGGCCGATCCGCCCGCGCAGCTGGTGCAGCTGCGAGATCCCGTAGCGCTCGGCGTTCTCGACGAGCATGACCGTCGCGTTCGGCACGTCGATGCCGACCTCGATGACGCTCGTGGCGACGAGGACGTGCGCGCCGCCCTCGGCGAACCGCTGCATCGCCTCCTGCTTGGCCTTCGGGCGCATCTGGCCGTGGAGGAGCACGACCTCGAAGCCGGCGAGCTCGGTCCGCTTCAGGCGCTCGTACTCGGCCGTCGCCGCGCGCGCCTGCAGCTGCTCGGACGCCTCGACGAGCGGGCAGACGACGAACGCCTGGCGCCCGGCGCGCAGCTCCTCGCGGATGCGCTCGTAGGCGCGGGCGCGCTCGCGGTCGGTGGAGGCCACGAACGTCTGGATCGGCTTGCGCCCGCCGGGCAGCTCGCGGATCGCGGTGTGGTCGAGGTCGCCGAACTCCAGCAGCCGCATCGTCCGCGGGATCGGCGTCGCCGTCATGTGCAGGACGTGCGGGACGAGGTCGCCGGGCCCCTTCGCGTCCAGGGCGGTGCGCTGGCGCACGCCGAAGCGGTGCTGCTCGTCGATGACGGCGACGGCGAGGCGGTCGAAGACGACGGCCGGCTCGATGAGCGCGTGGGTGCCGACGACGATCGACAGCTCCCCGGAGGCGAGCTTGCCGAGGACGTCGGCCCGGCGGGCGGCCGGCGTCGAGCCGGTCAGCAGCGCGGCGGGCACGACCTCGCCGCCGAGCAGCGTCTGGAGCGTCGCGAAGTGCTGCTCGGCCAGCGTCTCGGTCGGGGCCATGAGCGCGCCCTGCATCCCGTGCTCGACCGCGCGCAGCAGCGCGAAGAGGGCGACGACGGTCTTCCCGGAGCCGACCTCCCCCATGAGCAGCCGCTGCATGGGCCGCGGCCGGGCGAGGTCGGCCTCGATCTCGTCCATCGCGGCGGCCTGGTCGCCGGTCGGCGTGAACGGCAGCGCCTCGGCCAGCCAGCGGGCGGTGAGCGTGCGCGGGCCGTCGAGGGCGGGCGCGTCGATCGCCGCGTGGCGGGCGCGGCGGCGCGCGAACAGCAGCTGGGTGGCGAGCAGCTCGTCGAAGGCCAGGCGCCGGCGGCCGCCCTCGCCGGAGCCGAAGTGGACGTCGGCGAGCGCGGCCTGGCGGTCGGGCAGCCGCTCGGCGGCCCGCACCCGGGCGGGCAGCGGCTCGACGACGTCGGCGATCGCGTCGCGGTGCGCGCGCACGAGCTCGGCGATCTGCGTCGAGGTGATCCCCTCCGAGGCCGGGTAGTGGGCGACGCCCTCGACCGCCCCGCCGACGTCGGTCGTCTCCGAGTGCGCCGACACCTTGAAGCTGTTGCGCCCCTCGTACCTGCCGTACAGGGCCAGGCGGGTGCCGGGCCGGTAGCGGCGCTCCAGCCACGGCTGGTTGAAGAAGACGGCCTTCATGACGCCGGTCTGGTCGGCGACCGTCGCCTCGACGAGCGGCTTCATCCCGCGGCGGCGGACCGGCCGCGAGCGGACCGAGCGCACCTCGACGAGGACGTTCGCCTGCTCGCCGGGCCGCAGCTCGGCGATCTGGCGGGCGACGCGCCGCTCGCGCGGGAGGTGCATGAGGAGGTCGCCGACGGTCCGCAGGCCCAGCGTCTCGAGGGCCTCGGCCATCTTCGGGTGCGGCGCCTCCAGCGGCGCGTCCAGGCGCGACGGGCGCGGCAGCCGCACGGGCACCGCGCGGGGGTCGGGAGCGTCGAACGGACCGGGCACGGCGCCCCCCATGATGACCGCCTCCGCGGCGGGCCCGGCGCGGCGCGCCCTCAGCGGCGGCGGTGGCGCAGCTGCGCCTCGGTGATGACGCGGCTGAGGGCGTTGTCGGCCCGGACGCTCAGCGCGTCGAAGCGCAGGGCGCGGCGGGCGCCGTCGCGGCGGATGACCTCGGCCGGGAGCGGCAGCTCGCGCAGCATGTCGTGGTGGATGACGAGCTCGACGCGCTCGCCGAGCAGGAGCCCGTCGGCCTCGGGCGACAGGAGCGCCCCGCCGGGCGACAGGTCGGCGACCTTGCACGCGAGCTCGCTGCCGTCGCCGCGGCGGACGGTGGCGGGCACGCCCATCGGCACCCGGTAGGCCTCGCGGCGCTGGAACGTCTCGACGTCGGCGGCGGTGAAGCGGCTGCGGCCGGGGCCCTCCTCCTCGGCGGCGACCGCGCCGGTGAGGTGGACGGCGGAGGCGACGCTCGCGTAGAGCAGATGGGCCTCCTCGGCGGTGAGCGTGACCGCCAGCACGATCGATCCGTCCTCGTCGACGGCGACGACCTCGACGAGGTCGTCGAAGCCCTCCGCCCGCAGGCGCACGCTCTGACCGAGGAACGGACGCGGGAACCTCATCGCCCTGCTACTCCGCCGACAGCAGCCACCAGTACGCGGGCTGCCCGCCCTCCGACAGCTCCAGCTCGACCCCGTCGGGGGCCAGCGCCTCCACCGCGCCGTGGTCGAGCGGCGCGCCCTGGCCCGAGATGCAGGTGATGAGCTCGGCGTCGCGCCCGAGCGAGCGCATGACGGCCTGCAGGGTCGGCCCGGGCTCGCCCCAGGCGACGATCTCCTCCTCGACGAAGCCGACCGCGTCGCCCACGCCGAAGCGGCCGTGCACGTCCTCGCGCGCGGCGGGGGCGACGGAGCCGATGCGGATCTCGCGCAGCGCCTGCGTCATCGCATCCGCGTTATCGGCCGCCGAGCGGTCGGGCAGCAGCGCGACCGCGGCGGTGAGGCCCGCCTGCTGAGAGCGGGAGGCGACGACGTGGACGGGCTTGTCGGCCAGCTCGGCCGCGCGCTCGGCGGCCATGATGACGTTCGGCGAGTTCGGCAGGACGACGACCTCCTCGGCGGGGACGGCGCGGATGCCGTCCAGCAGCTCGGCGGTGGACGGGTTCAGCGTCGGCCCGCCGTCGAGCACCTCGACCCCGAGCGACCGGTACAGCTCGCGCATCCCGTCGCCGGCGCAGACGGCGAGCGCGCCGCAGCGGGCGCTCGGCAGCCGCTGCTCGCGGTCGGCGACCTGCTCGTGCATGTCGGCGACGTCGAGGTGCGACACCTCGCCGAGGCCGTCGAAGACCGCGGTCGCCGCCTGCGGGTCGTCGGTGTGGACGTGGACCTTCAGCGTGTGGGCGTCGCCGACGACGAGGACCGAGTCCCCGATCGCCTCCAGCCGCGGCAGGACCTGGGAGCGGTCCAGGCCGGTGCCGGTGACGGCGAAGTTCGTGCAGTAGCGGTACGTCGACGACGTGTGCTCGTCGGGCGCGTGGCGGACGGCCGGCGCGTGGTGGTGCTCCAGCGGCGGCGGGTCGCTGCCGCGCAGCGCGGCGACGATGCCGGCGAAGATGATCGTGACGCCGTAGCCGCCGGAGTCGACGACGCCCGCCTCGCGCAGCGCGGGCAGCAGCTCGGGCCCGCGGCGGACGGACGCCTCGCCGGCCTCGATCGCGCGCTCGAGGATGTCGGCGATCGCCGCGTTCTGCTCCTCGGGGGTCGCGTCGGGCCCCAGGCGCGGGTCGGGCATGTGCGCGAGCTCGGAGGCGACGTGGCTGGCCATCTCGCGCATGACCGTGAGCATCGTCCCCTCGGCCGGCTCGCGGACCGAGCCGTAGCCGCGCTCGGCGGCGCGGGCCATCGCCGCGCCGATGAGCACCGGGTCGACGAGCTCGCCGGGGCGGCTGATCAGCTCCTCGGCGGCGCCCCGGATGAGCTGCGAGAGGATGACGCCGCTGTTGCCGCGGGCGCCGAGGAGGGCGGCGCGCTGGACGCGCTCCACGATCTCGTCGCGGCCGATGTCGTCGATCGAGCGGTCGGCCGCCTCGCGCGCGAGCCGGTCGACCTCCGCGAGGCAGGCCCGCAGCGTGAGCGCCATGTTGTCGCCCGTGTCGCCGTCGGCGACCGGGAAGACGTTGAGGTCGTTGACCTCCTGGCGACGGCTCTCGAGGTGCGCGAGCGCGCCCTCCACCACGTGGCGGAAGCGGGCGAGGCTCGACTCGGTCGACGGCGCGGCCACGAGGGCTGCGCCGCTAGAGCGCCTTGGTGACCTTGCCCGCCTTCAGGCAGCGGGTGCAGACGTAGACGCGCCGCGGCGCGCTGCCGACCATGACCCGCACCTTCTGGAGGTTCGGGTTGAAGCGCCGCTTCGTGGCGACCATCGAGTGGCTGCGGTTGTGCCCGAACGCCGGGCCCTTGCCGCAGGAGTGACAGACCTTGCCCATGAGACGCCGCAGGATAGCCCATGACGCGACCGGGCCTCCGGCCGCGGGCGGGCCGGGCCGCTCAGCGCGGCGCGGGCGCCCGCTCGGGGTCGCGCGCGGGATGGCCGGGCCGGCGGCGCGGGCGCTCGTAGGCGTCGGCCAGGTAGCCGGGCTCGCGCAGGCGCACCGGGGCCGGGGCGGCGTCGGGCAGCGGCAGGCCGCCGCCCCCGCCCTGGGGGCCGGGCCGCCGGACGTCGTCGCCCGAGGGGCCGTCGTCGTCGCCGGGCCACCAGTCGCGCGGGTTCGTGTCGCTGTCGCGGACGAGCAGGTAGATGAGCGCGAGCGCGCCGATGACGTGGACGCCGAGGGTGAGCGCGAGCGCGATCACCTGTCCGCTGGTGCCGGCGGGGACGGACATCGAGCCTGGGAGGCTACCGGGATCCGCCGCCGGCGTCAGCCCCGGCCGCGGCGAGCGCGTCCCGGACGCGGATGAGGGCGAGGACGGCCTCGGCCGCGTGGCGGCCGCTGTCGCGCTTGCCGCCGCCCGACCGGGCGAGCGCCTGCTGCATCGTGTCGACGGTGAGGACGCCGAACGAGCACGGCACGCCGGTGCGCAGCTGGACGTCCTGGATGCCGCGCGCGGCCTCCTGGCAGACCCAGTCGTAGTGGTCGGTCTCGCCGCGGATGACGGCGCCGAGGCAGGCGATCCCGTCGTAGCGGCCGGTCTCGGCCGCGAGCTTGGCCGCGAGCGGCAGCTCGAACGCGCCGGGCACGTCGAAGCGGTCGATCTCGTCGATCCCGGCCTCCGCGAACGCGGCGCGCGCCCCGTCCTCCAGCCGCTGCGCGAGGTCCTCGTAGAACCGCGCGACGCAGAGCGCGACCCTCACGAGCGCTCCTCGCGCTGCTCGCCGTGGAGCATCTCCTCGTCCACGTCGACGCCCTGGTGGTGGAGCATGTGCCCCATCCGCTCGGCCTTCGCCCGCAGGTAGGCGGCGTTGTGGGGGTTGGCGAGGTGCTCGATCGGGATCTGCTCGGTGACCGACAGCCCGTAGCCCTCGAGGCCGAGGATCTTCTTCGGGTTGTTCGTGAGGATCCGGATCGACGACAGGCCCAGGTCGGTGAGGATCTGGGCGCCGATGCCGTAGTCGCGCAGGTCGACGGGCAGCCCGAGGCGGAGGTTCGCGTCGACGGTGTCGAGCCCCTCCTCCTGGAGCTTGTAGGCGCGCAGCTTGTTCAGCAGGCCGATGCCGCGCCCCTCCTGGGCCAGGTAGAGCAGGACGCCGCAGCCCTCGCGCTCGATCATCGCCAGCGCCGACTCGAGCTGCTCGCCGCAGTCGCAGCGCAGCGAGTGGAAGACGTCCCCGGTCAGGCACTCGGAGTGGACGCGCACGAGCACGTTCTCGCGCCCGGCGACCTCGCCCTTGACGAGCGCGACGTGGTGCTTGTCGTCGATGAGCGACCGGTAGCCGACCGCGGTGAAGTCCCCGAACGTCGTCGGCAGGGCGGTCGACACGACGCGCTCGACGAGCTTGTCGTGCTTGCGCCGGTAGGCGATCAGGTCGGCGACCGTGATCATCTTCAGCCCGTGCCGGGCGCAGTAGCCGACGAGGTCCGGGACGCGGGCCATCGTCCCGTCGTCGTTCATGATCTCGCAGATCACCCCGGCCGGGTTCAGGCCCGCCAGCCGGGCCAGGTCGACGGCCGCCTCGGTCTGGCCGGCGCGCTCCAGCACCCCGCCGGCCCGCGCCTTCAGCGGGAAGACGTGCCCGGGCTGGACGAGGTCGCGCGGCGAGCTCTCCGGGTCGATCGCGACCTGGATCGTGTGCGCCCGGTCGGCGGCGCTGATCCCGGTCGTGACCCCCTCGCGCGCCTCGATCGAGACCGTGAACGCGGTCTCGAACGCCGACTCGTTCTTGGCCGCCATGAGGTCGAGCCCGAGCTCGTCGCAGCGCTCCGGGGTGAGCGCCAGGCAGATCAGCCCGCGCCCCTCCTTGGCCATGAAGTTGATCGCGTCCGGGGTCGCGAACTGGGCGGCCATCGTCAGGTCGCCCTCGTTCTCGCGGTCCTCGTGGTCGCAGACGACGACCATCTTCCCCGCGCGGATGTCGTCGAGGGCCTCCTCGATCGTCGCGAACGGCGTCGTCCGGCTCGTCATCGCGCCACCAGCTTCTCCACGTACTTCGCGAGCACGTCCACCTCCAGGTTCACGGGCCGCCCCGGCGCGGCGGCCCCGAGCGTCGTGCGCTCGAGCGTCTCGGGGATCAGGGACACGGCGAAGCGGTCCTCGCCGACGGCGCTGACCGTCAGCGACACGCCGTCGACGGCGATCGAGCCCTTCTCGACGACGTAGCGCAGCAGCTCGGGCGGGGCGGCGATCTCGACGGCCCGCGCGAACCCGTCCTCGCGGACGTCGCGCACGGTCCCGACGCCGTCGACGTGGCCCTGGACGACGTGGCCGCCGAGGCGGTCGCCCGCGCGCAGCGGGAGCTCGAGGTTCACGGTCGACCCGGGCTCGACGGCGCCCAGCGACGAGCGGCGCAGCGTCTCGCGCATGACGTCGGCGGCGAACCGCTCCCCGCCGTCGAGCCCGACAGCGGTCAGGCAGACCCCGTTGACGGCGATCGAGTCGCCCTCCGCCAGCTCCCGGGCCAGCGGGGTGCGGACGCCGAGCCGGACGCCGTCGGCGGTCTCGTCGACGCGGGTCACCTCGCCGAGGTCCTGCACCAGCCCCGTGAACATCGGCGCCCCGTCACCACTCCTTCAGCAGCGCGGAGACGACCAGGTCCTGGTCGACGCGCTCGCAGCTCATCGACAGCGCGCGGGTCGCGTCGGCGATCCGGTCCACGCCCTTGCCCTCGAGCGGGTCGCGCGCGGCGCGGCCGCCGACGAGCATCGGGGCCAGGAACAGGCGGACCTCGTCGATCGCGTCGGCGTCGAGGAACGCGCCGGCCAGGTGCGGGCCGCCCTCGAGGAGGATCGACGTGATCCCCTGGTCGCCGAGCTGGACGAGCGCGGAGCGCACGCGCGCCGGCTCGTGCTCGCCGGAGGCGACGATGACGTCGGCGCCGGCCGCCTCGAGCGCGGCGGTGTCGCGGCGGTCGGCGGCGCGCGAGACGACGACGGTCAGCGGCACCTCGTGGGCGGCGGAGACGAGCTTGCTGTCGAGCGGCAGCCGCGCGAGCGAGTCGAACACGATCCGCCGCGGCTGGCGGCGGACGCCGTCGATGCGCGCGGTGAGCTGCGGGTCGTCGGCCAGGGCCGTGCCGACCCCGACGGCGACCGCGTCGACCGACGCGCGCCAGCGGTGCGCGAGGCGGCGGCTCGCCTCGCCGGAGATCCACTTCGAGTCGCCGGTCGGGGTGGCGACCTTGCCGTCGAGCGTCATCGCCGACTTGAACAGGACCCACGGCAGGCCGGTGCGGGCGTGCTTGCGGAACGCCTGGTTGACGAGCCGGGCCCGCCGGGTCACCTCGCCGGTGGCGACGACGACCTCGACGCCCTCGTCGCGCAGGATCCCCAGGCCGCGGCCGGAGGCCTTCTCGGACGGGTCGTCGGAGGCGACGACGACGCGGGCCAGGCCGGCGGCCAGGATCGCGTCGGTGCACGGCGGGGTCCGGCCGTGGTGGGCGCAGGGCTCCAGCGACACGTAGAGCGTCGCGCCGCGCGCGGCCTCGCCGGCGGCGGCGATCGCGTTGACCTCCGCGTGCGGCCCGCCGTAGCGCTCGTGGACGCCCTCCCCGACGACCTCCCCGTCGGCGACGATCACCGCGCCGACGTTCGGGTTCGGCGTCGCGCGCCCGGGCTGCTCCTCCGCGAGCTCGACGGCCCGCGCCAGGTGACGCAGGTCGGTGTCGGTGGTCGTCGGCATGCGCACAGCGGAGGATACGCCTCGCGCGCCGGCGCCCGGGGACCCCGCCCCTCAAGATGTGCCGGAAACCGGTCGATGGACACGCTGACCGGTGGTTCCCGACCCAAAGGCATGCCTCACGTGATCTCCCGCAAGTCCCGCGCCGCCCTGGCCGCAGCGGCGCTGTCGAGCCTCGCGCTCGGCGCGATGGCGCCCGCTGCCGCGGACGCCGCCGGCACCCGCACGACGTTCCTGCTGTCGCGCTCGTTCGACGGCGGGTTCCCGGACGGGCCGTCCCGGAACCCGGCCGTCTCCCACGACCAGCGCATCGCGCGGCTCATGGCGTTCGACTCGGACGCGACGAACATCGTGCCCGGCGACGTGAACGGCCACACCGACGTGTTCGTCGTCAACCGCGCCGCCCCGTGGGGCCAGGACGGGACCGAGTGGAACATCGGGACCACCCAGCTCGTGTCGGTCGGCATGAACGGAGAGCCGGCCAACGGCCCGTCCTACCGGCCGGCGCTCGACGGCGACGCGCACCACGTCCCGCACTGCGTCGCGTTCGTCTCCGAGGCCTCCAACCTCGTCCCCGGCGACACGAACGGCGTCGCCGACGCGTTCGTCCGCGACCTGCGCACGAACACGACGGTCCGCGTCTCGGTCGGCCCCAACGGCGAGCAGGCCAACGGCCCGACGACGGAGGTCACGATCGACGGCGCCTGCGAGCGCGCCGCGTTCACGTCCCAGGCGACGAACCTCGCGCTCACCGGCAAGGCCCGCAAGGGCTGGGGCTCGGCCCGCACCGCGCAGGGCAACGGGCTCAAGCAGGTCTACGTCCACATCCTGTCGGGGACCGGCCACGACCGCGGCTTCACCGGCCTGACCTTCCTCGCGTCGGCCAACCGCGCCGGCCGGCCGGCGAACGCCGACGCCTCCGAGCCGGCGTTCGCGCGCAACGGCAAGTCGGTCGTCTTCAGCTCGCGCGCGTCGAACCTCGCCCCTGGCGACGGCAACGGCCAGAGCGACGTGTTCGAGCGCACGTTCACGCGCAAGTTCGTCAACGGGACGCAGACGCTGCGCTTCGACACGATCCTCGTCTCGACCTCGACGAACGGCCGCACCGCCGGCAACGGCGCCTCGTCGAACCCGGACGTCAGCGACGACGGCAACTTCGTCGCCTTCCAGACGACCGCGTCGAACATCTTCCCGGGCGACGGCAACGGCGCCCAGGACGTCGTCGAGATGGACCTCGACGGCCGGCTGCGGCGCAGGCTGCCGCCGACGTGCTCGGCCGTCGGCGGCGGGCGCGCGGTCTGCCCCGTGTCGCGCTCGAAGGCGACCTCGCTCGGCAACGGCGACTCGGCGAACCCGTCGATCTCGGGCGCCGGCGAGTTCGTCCTGTTCGACTCCGACGCGACGAACCTGAAGGAGAGCAGCTCGATCCGCGACGACGCCAACGGCGTGCGCGACCTGTTCCTGTGGAACCGCCCGACCGGCAACGTGTCGCTCGAGTCGCGCTCGGCCCCGCTGCGGCCCGGCGAGAAGGGCGGCTACCTGAACGTCGCCTCCGAGCGGCCGGCGACCTCGTCGCGCGGCAACTACGTCGCCTTCACGTCGAAGGGCACGGAGATCGACGCGGTCCTGCGGGCGCCCGGGCAGCTCCCCCACGACCTCGTCTACGTCCGCTACCTCGGCACGAAGTAGCCGGCCGGGAGCGCGCCGCGGGCGCTACCTGCCCGCGCAGTTGGCGAGCAGCCGCCAGCGCCCGTGGCGCGCCACCCGCTCGTAGCCGGGCAGCGCGACGTTCGACCACCACTTCGCCGAGGCGCTCGCCGCGGCGCCCAGCGCCCGGCGGCCCGACGACGGCTCGAACTGGAACGTCCTCGACAGCAGCAGCAGCCCGGTCGCCGGCGGGCGCTCCTGCTCGATCGAGGCCTGCAGCGCCCGCTTCGGCAGCCCGGTCTCGTAGCGGACGACCGGGATCGCCGAGTGCGTCGGCGTCGTGATCGGCCAGCAGGCCGGGTCCTGCAGCAGCGGCACGACGCGCGGGTCGTCGAGGACGGCGAGCAGGTCGCGGTGCTGCTCGGCCACGAACGTCGCCTGCCCGTTGAGGCGGCGGACGTCCTTCTCGTAGTGCGGGAGCTGGCGGACGATGAGCGCGACCGACACGATCGCCAGCGCGACCCCGACCCAGCGCAGCCGGCGCTCGCGGGCGACGGCCCAGCCGCCGAGCGCGACGGCGACGCACAGCGACAGCAGCAGCGACGGGATCGTCAGGTAGCGCGGGATGGCCGACAGGCCGGCGGCCACGATGATGAGGAACGTCAGGACGCCGAGCGCCCCGAGCGCGAGCGGGACCGCGGCGCGGCGGCGCAGGAGCGCGAGCGCGTAGAGGAGGCCGAGGCCGCCGATGCCCACGGTGACGATCTTGTCGTTGCCGGCGAGGTGGTCGGGGATGAGCCCGATCGCCTCCAGCACGCCGCGGTTGCGCCCGAACTGGCCGGCGACCTCGCGCGTCTCGGTCAGCGAGTAGAGCGGGTCGCCCTCGACGATCAGGTCGCTGAGCAGCCAGATGACCGGCGCGGCGACGACGAGCGCGGCGAGCCGCACGAGCTGCGGGCGCGGCGTGACCGGGATCAGGTACAGCCAGTAGACGCCGCCGAGCAGCCACGCCTCGGGCCGCAGCAGACCGGCGAGTGCGAGCAGGGCGAGCACCGGCCAGCCGCAGCGCGGCCGGCGCAGCTCGAGCGCGGCGGCGCCGAAGACGAGCACGTAGAACGGCAGGTCGAACATCGCCCGCAGCGCGAGCAGCTCGACGTCGGTGCGCGTGAGCAGGACGCCGACGGCGAGCAGGCCGACGAACGAGCCCAGCAGCCGCTGGGTGAAGCGGAAGACGATGACGAGCAGCCCGACGTAGCCGAGCAGCGACGCGAGCACGAGGATCCGCGCCCCGGCGGTCCCGAACGGGGCCATGAGCCAGCCGACGAACGTCGACAGCGGGTGCGGGGTCGGCGGGCGGAACGTGTGGTAGTCGGGCAGGTGCCCGTCGAACAGCTCCTGCCCCCACAGCAGCGCGTAGTACGTGTCGTAGTTCGGGTACGTGCGGCGGACGGCGAAGACGACGAGCGCGCCGAGCACGCCGACCGCGACGAGCGCGATCCCGAGCCGACGGCTCCAGAGGCGCTCCAGGCGGTCGCCCACGGTCGCGGCGGGGCGCTCCCGCGGCGCCGGCTCCGACGCGACGCTCACCGGCAGCCCCGCAGGTGGTGGATCTCGATCACGGGCCCGGGACGCTCGAACGCGCGCGGCAGGGAGTTGAACGAGAAGTCGTAGGAGAAGTCCACCGGATCGGCGCCCTCGCGGTACGGGGAGAAGACGACGACGTCGTCGCTGGCGCGGTCGAGGGCACGGTAGTACCTGCGCGCGTTGCCCAGCCCGGCGGCCAGGCCGCGGCCCTTCTGGTGGCTGCCGACGATCACCCAGCAGTAGCCGTCGCGGACGTACTCGCGGACCATCCGCGGCCGCAGGCGCTTCTCGTAGGCCTGGAACGGCCGCCGGACCGGGTAGCGGCGGTAGCTGCGGGTCGCGTCGAGCTCGAGCCAGTTGCCGGGCACGAACGGCTCGACGACGATCCCGGCCCCGGCGGGGATGTGCGACTCGATCCAGGCGCGGGCGAGCGTGCGGGTGTCCTCGCGGCCCAGCACCCGGTCGACGTGGACCGACGCGGCCACCCCCTGCACGCAGAGGACGACGGCGAGCAGGCCGGTGAGGACGGCGGGCCGCCAGCGGACCCGGTCGACGAGCGCGACGGCGGCGATCCCGGCCAGCACGCAGAGCGCCGGGTAGATCGGCATGAGCCAGCGGCCGAAGTGGCGGGCCTGGCCGCCCATGTAGAGCCACAGGACGAGCGGGAAGGCGATGAGCAGGACGGCCAGGCGCCAGTCGCGGCGCAGCATGACGACGGCGCCGGCGATCGCGGCGACGAGCGGCGCCCACCCCAGCCCCCAGGTCAGGGACGTCAGGTAGTACCACCAGCCGGGCTCGTCCTTCTGGCCGAGCTTCGCGGTCGCGGCCTGGGCGGACTGGCCGCTGAGCTGCGAGCGCGCCTCGCCCGGGTGGAGGATCGCGAACGGGTTGAGGATCGCGAACGCGGCGACGAACGCGGCGCCGGCGACGACGAGGCCGACGAGCGCCGCCTTCAGCTGCCCGCGGTCGTCGCGGACGCGCAGCGCGGCGGCGGCGAGCAGGGTGACGAGCATCGCCCCGGCCGTGTACTTCGTCGCGGTGGCGACGCCGATCGCCGCCCCGGCCAGCGTCCAGTCCAGCGGCCGCCCGCGCCGGTAGGCGAGCAGGCAGCCGACGAGGCCGACGGTCACCGGGGCCATCGTCACCGCGTCGTTGAGCGCGTGTTTGGAGTAGAAGACCGGCAGGAAGGCGACGGCCATGACGGCGGCGCCGACGATCCCGGCGCGGCGGTCGGCGAAGCGGGCGCCGGCCCAGTAGACGAGCGCGACGACGAGCGTGCCGATGAGCGCGACGGCGACGCGCGCGACGAGGAAGGCCGAGCGCGGGTCCTCGGCGAAGCGGTCGCGCAGGTCGCCGCCGGCGAGCCCGAGCCGGTAGAGCACGAGCAGCAGGTACGTGAGCGCCGGCGGGTTCTCGAAGTAGCCGGGGTTCAGCGAGCCGCCGAGCATGTCGACGGCCTTCGGGACGAAGTGCAGCTCCTCGTCGGCGTTGTAGACGAACGGCAGGTTGTGGTCGATGTTCCACAGGCGCAGCGCGAGCGCCAGCGCGAGGAGGCCGGCCAGCGCCGGCCACTCCGGCCGCACGCGCGCCGTCACTGCAGCGCCGCCCCCGCCAGCGAGGACCCGGCCCCGACCTCGAGCGTGCCGTACTGCTGGGCGCAGTCGCGCAGCCGGTAGATGTCGATCTCCGGCCCGGGCCGCTCGTAGGCGGGCGAGTAGTAGTTGTAGGACAGATCGAAGCTGAAGTCCTGCGGCCCGGCGTCGGCCCGGAACGGGCTGACGTGGAAGACCCGGTCGGCCTCGCGCTCGAGCCGGTCGTAGTAGGCGAGCGCGTCGGGGTTGCGGGCGTTGACCGTCCGGCCGCGGATGAGGCTCATCGTCATCACGAGGCAGAAGCCGTGCTCGCGGTAGGTGTCGATGACCTCGGGGCGCAGCGTGCGGCCGTACTCGATCCGGGTGACCTTGATGTCGCGCATGAGCGCGCGCACGAACTGGCGGGTGCGCGCCAGCGGCCGCCCGTCCTCCGCGTAGCGCCAGAACCAGCGGTTCGGCACGGCCGGCTCGATCATGATCCGCAGCGACGGCTTCTCGTTGCGCACGAGCCAGTCGCGGGCCGCCTCGCGGGTGTCGCTGTGGCCGAGGACCGCCATCGAGCGGGTGTCGGCGGCCAGGCCCTGCCAGACGACGGCGATCGTCGCGACGGCGAGCGCGGCCGGGGCCAGGCGCCGCGGCAGCCGCGGGATCGCCGCGACCGCCCGGACGACGGCGTAGCCGCCCAGCAGCGCCAGCGCCGGGTAGGCGGGCAGCAGCCAGCGGCCGAAGTAGCGCTGCTGGAGGGCGAGGTAGACGAACAGCGCCAGCGGGAAGACGGCGAGCAGGACGGCGCGGGCGCGGTGGCGGCGCCAGAGGAGGACGAGGCCGGCGAGCGCGGCGATCAGGGCCAGCCAGCCCAGCCCCCAGGTGAGGCTGTCGCCGTAGTAGAGGAAGCCGTTCTCGTGCTCCTGGCCGTACTTCGACAGGCCGCCGGCCATGTCGGCCTGGGCGCGCAGCTGGCGCTCGGCGGTCGAGAAGTCGAGGAAGAAGTACGGGGTCGTGATCGCGAAGGCGACGACGGTCGTCCCGACGAGCGCGCCGAGGTGCGCGGCGGCGCGCTTCAGCGTCGCGGCGTCGCGGCGCTCGAGCAGCGGCCAGGCGATCGCGACGAGCGGGGCCAGGAGGACGAGGCCGGCGGTGTACTTGAACCCGATCGCCAGGCCGGCGGCGGCGCCGGCCCCCGCCGCCCAGCGCCACGTCCGCCGCTCCTGCAGGCGGATCGCGCAGAGGAGCGCGAGCGCGACCGGCAGCAGCGTGCCGGTGTCGGTGACGGCGATCCGCGAGTAGGCGACGGCGAGGAACGAGAAGCAGAGGATCGCCGCGGCGACGAGGCCGGTGCGGCGGTCCCACAGGCGCGCCGCCGCCGCGTAGACGCCGACGACCCCGGCCGCGCACAGCAGCGCGGCCATGACCCGGCCGATCTGGTAGATCCGCGTCGGGTTGTCCCCGTACAGCTCGACGACGTGGTCGAAGCTCCCGAACGGGATCCCGTGCCCGAAGTAGAGGCGCAGGGCGAGGTGGACGAGGTAGGTGAACGCCGACGGGTTCTGGAAGTAGCCCGGGTTCGGGTCGCCGCCGAACATCGCGACGGCGCGGTTGGTGAAGTGCGACCCCTCGTCGGCGTAGTAGACGAACGGCAGGCCGTAGTCGTTGTTGTTGATCCGCAGGTAGAGCCCGACGGCGAGGATGAGCGCGAGCAGCGCCAGATACGGGGCTTCCTCACGCAGGCGTCGACGGCGGGTCATGGCCCCGGCACGGTACCGTCAAGGGCCGCCGATGAAGCTCATCATCCAGATCCCCTGCTTCAACGAGGAGGAGCAGCTCCCGGCCACGCTCGCCGACCTGCCGCGCCGGGTGGAGGGCTTCGACACGGTCGAGTGGCTGATCATCGACGACGGCTCGACGGACCGCACGATCGAGGTCGCGCGCGAGCACGGCGTCGACCACATCGTCCGGCTCACGAACAACAAGGGCCTGGCCACCGGGTTCCAGGCCGGGCTCGACGCGTGCCTGAAGCTCGGGGCCGACGTCATCGTCAACACCGACGCCGACAACCAGTACAAGGCGTCGGACATCCCCAAGCTCGTGGCCCCGATCCTCGAGGGGCGGGCCGACATGGTCATCGGCGACCGCCAGGTGCACACGATCGAGCACTTCTCGCCGCTGAAGATCATGCTCCAGCGGCTCGGCTCGTGGGTCGTGCGCCAGGCCTCCGACACGACGATCCCCGACACGACCTCCGGCTTCCGCGCCTACAACCGCGAGGCGGCGCTCCAGATGGCGGTCGTGTCGCGCTACACGTACACGCTCGAGACGATCATCCAGGCGGGCAAGCTCCTCGTCGCGACCGACCACGTCCCGATCGGGACGAACCCGAAGACGCGCGAGTCGCGGCTGTTCCCGTCGATGTGGTCCTACGTGCGCCGCAACGCGCTGGCGATCTTCCGCATCTACAGCCAGTACGAGCCGCTGCGGATCTTCTGGACGCTGGCCGCGATCGTCGGCGTGGCCGCGCTCGCCGTCTGGGGGCGCTACCTCTACTTCTACATCGACGGGGACGGCGCCGGCCACGTCCAGTCGCTGATCCTGGGCGCCGTCCTGTTCAACGCCGCGCTGCTGCTCGGCGCGCTCGGCGTCCTCGGCGACCTCATGCACGCCAACCGCGTCATGCAGCAGCGGACGTTCGAGCGGGTGCGCCGCATCGAGCTGCAGCTCGGCATCCCGCCGTCGCACTACGAACCCGGGGAGACGTATGACACCGCCGTCCGTCACGGTTGACGCCGAAGGGACCGTCACCGGCAACACGTACGACAAGTACGGGTCGACGAACCCCGTCGTCCGGCGGCTGATGGCCGGCTTCGAGCGGACGCTCGACGAGCTGTTCGCGAAGGCCGCCCCGCGGACGCTGCTCGACGTCGGCTGCGGCGAGGGCGTCCTCGTCGAGAAGTGGGCGAAGCGGATCCCGGGCCGCGTCGTCGGGATCGACCTCGAGGACCCGCACCTGCAGGCCGAGTGGGAGAAGCGGCAGGTGCCGAACCTCGAGTACCGGATCATGAAGGCCGAGAACCTGCCGTTCGCCGACGACGAGTTCACGACGGCGACGGCGATCGAGGTGCTCGAGCACGTCCCCGACCCGCGCCACACGCTGGCGGAGATGGCGCGCTGCGCCTCGGAGCACCTCATCGTCTCGGTCCCGCGGGAGCCGCTGTGGCGCGCGCTGAACATGGCGCGGGGTGCCTACCTGAAGGACCTGGGCAACACCCCGGGGCATGTGAACCACTGGTCGAAGCGCGCCTTCGTCTCGCTGCTTTCCGAGTACGGGACCGTCGTCGAGGCGCGTTCCCCGTTCCCGTGGACCATGCTCCTTGTCCGGCTCTGACGGCGCGAACGAGAGCTACGGGCGCGGCGCCCGGGTCCTGAGCGTCGGGATCGCCGCCACCGGGCTCTTCACGTTCCTCTACTTCGCGGTCGCGTCGCACGTCGTCGACGAGGTCGAGGCCAAGCGCCTCGACGTCCTCTGGTCGGTGATGTTCGTCGTGATCTCGGTCATCTACCGGCCGATCGAGCAGCTCCTGTCGCGGATGCTGGCCCGCAACCGGGCGCTCGGCGTCCACCACCACGCGGTCCGCACGCCGCTGCTCATCCAGGGCGCGTTCGCGGCGGTCTTCCTGGCCTGCGCGCTGGCCCTGCGCGACCCGCTCGAGGACGAGCTGTTCGACGGCTCCGACACGCTCTACTGGGTCTTCACGGCCGGGACGCTCTTCTACGCGGCGTCGTACTTCGCCCGCGGCTGGCTGGCCGGCCACCAGCGGTTCGGCCTCTACGGCGGCCTCGTGCTCATGGAGTCGATCTCGCGCTTCCTGTTCCCGCTGGCGGTCGCGGTCGGGATCGCCTCCGGCCAGGAGGCCGTCGCGCTCGGCATCGCCGCCGCCCCGGCGCTGTCGCTGCTGGTCGTCCCGATCGCGTTCTCGCGCCGCGACCCCCCGGTCGGCACGGCGGAGCGGGCGTCGGCCGACGGCTCGACCCGGTTCGCGGTCGCGGTCGCGTTCGTCATGCTCGCCGAGCAGACGCTGCTGAACGCGGCGGTCCTGACGACGGAGATCACGGCCAGGGACGCGGTGCTGGCCGGCATCGTCTTCAACGTCTTCCTCATCACGCGGGCGCCGCTGCAGCTGTTCCAGGCGGTGCAGACCTCCCTCCTCCCTCACCTCAGCGGCCTGGAGGCGACGGCCGGGCACGAGGCGTTCGCGCGGGCGGTGCGGGTCACGGTCCTGGCCATCGGCGCGTTCGGGCTGGCGGTCGCGCTCGGGCTGCTGGCGATCGGCCCGTGGGTGATGTCGCTCGTCTTCGGCCAGGAGTACGACTACGGGCGGGTCGGGCTGGCGCTGCTGGGGCTCGGCATGGGCTTCCACCTCATGGCCGGCACGTTCAACCAGGCCAAGCTCGCCCGCGGCCAGGCGACGCGGGCCGCGGCCGCCTGGACGGCGGTCGCGGCCCTGTTCGTCGTCTGGACGCTGCTGCCGGTGGTCGACGACCCGCTCCTGCGCGCGGAGGTCGGCTACGTCGTCGCCACCGGCGCGCTCGCGGCGCTACTCGTACGCGAGTGACTGGAGCACGTCCAGCCGCGAGGCGCGCCGCGCGGGCGCGATCGCGGCGAGGACGCCGGCCAGCCCGCCGAGGACGAGCAGCACGACGAGCTGCCCGACCGGGATCGACAGGACGAGCCCCTCGTCCTCGAGCGCGACGGTGACCGCGACGCCGAACACGAGGCCCAGGACGATGCCCATCGTCGCGCCGATGAGCGCGGTGATGACCGCCTCGTAGCGGATCATCCGGCGCACCTGGCGGCGCGACGTGCCGATCGCCCGCAGCATCCCCAGCTCGCGCGTGCGCTCGTAGATCGAGAGCACGAGCGTGTTGACGATGCCGAACAGCGAGACGATCACCGACAGCGACAGCAGGACGTAGAACAGCGCCAGGATCTGGTTGACCTGGCCGGCCTGCTGGTCCTTGAACTCCTGCACGGTCAGCGCCTCGGCCAGCGGGAACTGCTGCTCGAGCAGCCGGTCCACGCGCGCCTTCACCGCGGCCTCCTCGTCGGGGCTCGTCCCGGCGAAGACGATCGCGTCCTGGCGCTCGCCGAACGCCTCCTGGGCCAGCTCGTTGCTGACGGTGACCGGCGCGAACAGCCCGGAGTCGTCGTCGGTGATGCCGGTCACGCGCAGGCGCAGCCGCTCGTTCGTCGGGGTCGTCAGCGCGAGCTCGTCGCCGACCTCCACGCCGTGGTCGTCGGCCCAGCGGTCGGTGACGACCGCGTGGTCGCGCCCGAGGTCGCGCAGGAGCTCGTTGTCGCCCTGCGCCCACCGCGTGTCGAACACGTCGGGCAGGGTGGGCGACACGCTCGTGACCGCGGTCCGTCCCACGCCCTCGACGCGGCTGACGGAGAAGCGCACCGACGCGACCGAGGTGACGCCGTCGACCCGCTCCAGGCCGCCGGCGACGGCGGCGGGCAGCGGGACGCCCATCGCCGTGTTCTGGACGATGAGCGTGCCCGGGCGGGCGGCGGTGTCGACCGCCTCGGCGATCGTCGCCTTCAGCCCCTGGGCGAAGATCGACACGAACGCGACGAGCGTGACGCCGACGACAAGCGCCGACGCGGTCACGGCGGTGCGGCCGGGCTGGCGCACCGAGTTCTCGCGCGCGAGGCGGCCGACGACGCCCGGGAACATCCGCCCGATCGCGCCGGCCAGCGGCGGCACGAGCTTCGGGCTCAGCAGCGCGGTGCCGATGAACACGAGGCCGGCGCCGAGGCCGACGAGCTCGATCCCGGCCCCGCCGAACAGGCCCGCGGCGAGCGCGGCGACGCCGCCGAGGGCGAGGATCGCGCCGCTCGGCGTGATGAAGCGGGCGCCCCGGCCGCGCGGCAGGACCGCGCCCTCGCGCAGCGCCGCGACCGGCGGGACGCGGGTGGCGCGGATCGCCGGCGCCAGCCCGCTGGCGAGCGTGACGAGCGTGCCGACGACGAGCGACACGATGATCGTGCGCGGCTCGACGACGGTCCCCTCGGACGGCAGGTCGGCCCCGATCGCGTTGAACAGGCCGCGCAGGCCGGGCGCGAGCGCGAGCCCGAGCAGGAGGCCGAGGATCGATCCGACGAGGCCGATGATCAGCCCCTCGAAGATCACCTGGCCCATGACCTGGCGCCGCGAGGCGCCGAGCGTGCGCAGGAGCGCGAACTCGCGCATCCGCTGGGCGACGGTGATCGAGAACGTGTTGAAGATGATGAACGCGCCGACGAACAGGGCGATCCCGGCGAACACGAGCAGCGCGGTCGTCAGGAAGCCGAGCGCCTCGCGGATGTCGGCCGTGTTCTGGTCGGCCTGCTGCTGGCCGGTGCGGACGTTGACCGGGGTCGGCGACGGGAGCTGCCGCAGCCGGTCGCGCAGCTCGCCCGGGGTCACGTCCGGGTCGGCGGCGACGAGGATCGAGCTGTAGGCGTCGGGCTGGTCGGCCAGCGCCTGGGCCTGCTCGAGGCTCGTGACGATGAGCGTGAAGCCGCCGATCGACGAGACGCCGCCGAAGCGGGCGATGCCGACGAGCTCGAGCTCGGTCTGCGGCCCGGCGCCGACGACCTTCAGCCGGTCGCCGATCTTCAGGCCCTCGCTCTCGGCGGTCTGCTCGAGGACGGCCATCTCGCCCATGCCGGTCGGGGCGCGGCCCTCCTCGTAGGTGATCGCGCTGAACGGCGGCGGCGTGTCGGACGACAGCTGGGTCGGGGCGCCGCCGCTGCCGCCGATGCGGTCCCCGTCGGCCGTGAACAGGGCGACGTTGGCGGTGTCGATCGTCCCGACCGCCTTCGCGACGCCGGGCTGGCGCTCGACCTCGGCCAGGAACGAGGCCGGGATCGTCGTGACCGCGATCCCGTCCTGGGTGGCGTCGTCGATCGCGTCGCGCGGCGTGATCGACACGTCGACGCCCTTGGCCGCCGTCGTGAAGATCGTGTCGAACGAGCGGTTGATCGTGTCGGTGAGGATGTAGGTGCCCGAGATGAGGGCGACCCCGAGCGCGACGGCGATGAGCGTCAGCGCGACGCGCAGCTTGCGCACGCCGAAGCTCCGCAGGGAGAGCGTGAGCATCAGGCCACCGCCGCCTGGGTCCGGCGGTCCTCGACGATCCGGCCGTCGGTGAGCGTGACGATGCGGTCGGCGACGTCGGCGGCGTCCTGGTCGTGGGTGACCATGATCACCGTCTGGCCGAGCTCGTCGACCGAGGTGCGCAGCAGCTCGAGGACGTCGGCCGACGCCTTCGAGTCGAGGTTGCCGGTCGGCTCGTCGGCGAAGACGACGGCGGGGCGCGAGACGAGCGCCCGCGCGACGGCGACGCGCTGCTGCTGGCCGCCCGACAGCTCCGACGGCCGGTGGTCGAGGCGGTCGCCGAGGCCGACGGTCGCGACGAGCTGCTCGAACCACTCGCGGTCGGGCCTGCGGCCGGCGATCGACAGCGGCAGCAGGATGTTCTCCTCGGCGGTGAGGACCGGCAGGAGGTTGAACGCCTGGAAGATGAAGCCGATCTTGTCGCGGCGCAGGGCGGTGAGGCGCCGGTCGTCGAGGTGGGCGAGCTCGACGCCGTCGACGACGACGGAGCCGCTCGTGGGACGGTCGAGGCCGGCCAGGCAGTGCATGAGCGTCGACTTGCCGGAGCCGGACGGGCCCATGATCGCCGCGTACTCCCCCTGGGCGAAGGCGACGGTGACGCCGGCGAGCGCCGTGACGGCGGCCTCGCCCTCCCCGTATCGGCGCACGAGGTCGGTGGCGGAGACGATGGGGGCGTTGGTCATGGGGATAGCTTCGCCGACCGGCGGCCCCGCCGTCGTTCGGGTAACCCCACTCTTGCGGTTCGGCCGCCTAGGGGGCGCGCAGGTAGGCGAGGACCGCGAGCACGCGGCGGTGGTCCTCGGCGGCGGGCGCGAGGCCGAGCTTGCCGAAGATCGAGGTGACGTGCTTCTCGACGGCCCGCTCGGTGACGACGAGCTGCTCGGCGATCGCCTGGTTGGAGCGGCCCTCGGCCATGAGCGCCAGCACCTCGCGCTCGCGGGCGGTGATCGCGGCCAGCGGGTCGTCGCGGCGGCGGCGGCCCAGGAGCGTGGAGACGACCTCCGGGTCGAGGGCCGACCCGCCCTCGGCGACGCGGCGCACCGCCTCGAGGAAGCGGTCGACGTCGGCGACGCGGTCCTTGAGCAGGTAGCCGACGCCCTCGGCGCTCTGGGTCAGCAGCTCGAGCGCCGACCCGGTCTCGATGACCTGGCTGAGGACGAGCACGGCGGTCTGCTGGTGGCGCTCGCGGATCTCGGCGGCGGCGCGCAGCCCCTCGTCGGTGTGGGTCGGGGGCATCCGCACGTCGACGATCGCGACGTCGGGCCTGTGCGCGCCGACCTTGCGCAGGAGGTCCTCGGCGTCGCCGGCCTGGCCGACGACCTCGAAGCCGCCCTCGGCCAGCAGCCGCACGAGGCCCTCGCGCAGGAGGACGGAGTCCTCGGCTACGACGACGCGCACGGCAGGTCGGCGCGGACGACGGTGCCGCAGCCGGTCGGGGACACGATCTCGAGGCGGCCGTCGAGGGCCGCGACGCGCTCGGCCAGGCCGCGCAGGCCGGTGCCCTGGGCCGGGTCGGCGCCGCCGACGCCGTCGTCGACGACCTCGACGACCGCGCGGTCGTCCTCGCGGGCGACGCGGACGGTCGCGTGGGTGGCGCCGGCGTACTTGGCCACGTTCGCGAGCGCCTCGGAGACGACGAAGTAGGCGGCGGCCTCGACCGGCGACGGCAGCCGCTGGTCCGGCAGCGGCCCGATCTCGACGGGGACCGGCGAGCGCTCGGCCAGCGCGCTCACGGCCGGCCCGAGGCCCTGGTCGGTGAGGATCGCCGGGTGGATGCCGCGGGCGAGCTCCCGCAGCTCGTCGAGCGCCTGCGCGAGCTCGTCGCGGGCGGTGTCGAGCAGGGCCGCGGCGGTCGCGGGGTCGTCGTCGATCTTCGCGCGGGCGAGGTTCACTTGGAGGGAGAGTGCCACGAGCCGCTGCTGGGCACCGTCGTGGAGGTCGCGCTCGAGGCGCCGGCGCTCGGCCAGGCCGAACGAGATGATGTTCGCACGCGACTCCTGCAGCTCGGCGACCCGGGCGCGCAACTCGGCCTGCAGCCGCTCGTTCTCGAGGGCCAGCGCGGCGGTGTCGGCGACGGCGCGCCGCAGGACGGGGTCGTCGGCGAGGGCGCGGCCGTGGACGAGCGCGCCGATCAGCTCCCCGTCGCGGGAGATCTCGGTGACCGCGCGGTCGGCGGGCAGCTCGATGCGCCGCCCGTCGGCGTCGACCCACTCGTCGCGGTCGTGGCGCTTGAAGGCGACGGCGAGCGTCGGGTCGCCGAGCGCCTCGGCCAGCGCGTCGCGGACCCCCGGGCGGGCGTCGGCCGCGTTCAGGCCGCTGACGAGGTCGCCCATCGTCCGCCCGCGCGCCCAGCCCGAGCTCATGAGCCCGGCGAGGTAGGCGTACGGGGCGGCGGTGAGCAGGAAGACGGAGAAGACCGAGAAGCCGTCCTCGAGGTCCTCGCTGCCGGCGATGTCGGCGGCGAGCATGACGGCGGCGAAGGCGAGCAGGAGCGCGCCGGTCCACAGCAGCGGGGCGAGGGTGCGCCGCCGCGGGGTGCTCGCGGCGCGCCAGCGGGCGACGAGCAGGAGCGCCCCGGAGACGATCGCGACGAGGCCGAGGACGGTGACGGCAGTGAGCACGGCGTCGGCGGCGCCGGGCGCGTCCTCGACGAGCAGGAGATTGCGCGGCGCGTTCTCGATCCCGTCCGGGTTGCGGGCCAGCATCGCGTAGGCGAGCGAGCCGGCGATGACGTCGACGTAGCCGAGGGCGACGACGGCGCGCGCGGCCCCCGACCCCAGGCGCCCGGTCGGGTAGGCGAGCAGGAGGTGGAGCACGATCGCGAACGCGGACGGGCTCATGAGCAGGCCGATCGTGAACGGCAGCGCGAGGTCGGAGCACTGGAGCATCCCGAGCATCCAGGCGAAGCCGACGGCGACCATCAGCGGCCCGATCCGGTTGCGCGGCCGCGTGCCCCAGGCGTAGAGGCCGATGCCGAGGAACGACCCGCCGATGAGCAGCGCGGCCATGATGTTCGACGCGTGGTCGTCGACGATGTCGCTGACCGCGATCAGGACGGCGACGGCGGTCCCGAGCAGGACGCCCGCGACGCCGATCGCCCACAGCAGGCGGCGCGGCCTCATCCCAGCAGCGCGGCCAGCGTCGCGCCCGACAGCTCCGCCTTGGGGATGAACCCGCGCGCCCCGCTCTCCTGCACGAGCGGGCCGAAGTCGGACGGGTCCCGGCTCGAGGTGAGGATCACGGCCGGGCCGCCGGCCGACGCGCCGTTGGCGCGCTCGGTCAGCCGCGCCGCGACCTCGAAGCCGTCGATGTCGGGCAGGCTCACGTCGAGGAGGACGAGGTCGGGCCGCAGCCGCTCGGCCAGCTCGATCGCCTCCGCGCCGTCGCGCGCCTCGCCGACGACGTCGTAGCCCTCGACCTCGAGCAGGAGGCGGGCGGTCGCGCGGAAGCTGGGGTGATCGTCGACGATGAGGACGGTGACGGCCATGGCTGTCGTCAGTATCGGCCACGCCCGGGGCGGGCCGGGTGCGGCTAGCCGTACAACGCGGCTTCGGAGATCTCGCGGAAGGCGGCGACGGGGTCGGCGGCGCCGTAGATCGCCGACCCGGCCACGAAGATCTCCGCCCCCGCCCGCGCGCAGGCGCCGACGGTCCCGGCGTCGACGCCGCCGTCGACCTCGATCACGGCCCGGTCGCCGACGAGCGCCTTCAGGCGCGCGATCTTCGCGGGGGAGCCGGGCAGGAAGCGCTGGCCGCCCCAGCCGGGGTTGACGGTCATGCAGAGGACGACGTCGACGTCGTCGACGAGGTCGGTCACCGCCTCGACCGGGGTGCCGGGGTTGATGACGACGCCGGGCGAGCGGCCGGCCTCGCGGATCGCCTTCACGGCGAAGGCGATGTTCGGCGTCGCCTCGACCTGGCAGAGGATGCGGTCGGCGCCGGCCTCGACGAACGCCTCGACGTGGCGCTCGGGGCGCTCGACCATGAGGTGGACGTCGAGGATCGCGCCGGCGGCGTGGACGGCGGGCGCGATCGCCTTGGCCACGTCGGCGCCGATCGTGATCGGCGGCACGAAGTGGCCGTCCATGACGTCGAAGTGGATCGTGCGGGCGCCGGCGTCGAGCAGCAGCTGGACGTCGTCGCCCAGGCGCGCGAAGTTCGCCGACAGGATGGAGGGGGCGACGCCGCGGGGGATCTCGCTCATATCGGGAGCAGCATGCTGTCACCGCAGGCGGCGCACTGCGTCGTCGCCGTCGACGACATGCGCACGATCGTCGAGTGCTCGCCGCAGTTCGGGCAGACCGACCGCAGCTCGTAGCGGTGCAGGCAGTAGACGCAGCGGTAGCGCCCGGCGAGGTTCGTCGGCCGCAGCCAGGGCTCGTGGCAGTTCGGGCACTCCAACCCGAGGTCGACGGGGCGCTCCTGGGGCATCCGCCCTACAGCCTACGGATCGTGGCCACGTAGAACCCGTCGGTTCCGTCGCGGTGCGGCAGCGTCGTGCGGACCGCCTCGAGCTCGAAGTCGCGGTGGCGGGCGGTGAACGCGGCGACCTGGCGCTCGTTCTCCAGCGCCGACAGCGTGCAGGTCGAGTAGACGAGCCGCCCGCCCGGCCGGGTGGCGGCGGCGGCCGCGTCGAGGATCGCCCGCTGGACGGCGCCGAGCTCGGCGATCTGGGCCGGCCCGGCCCGCCAGCGCAGGTCGGGCCGGCTGCGCAGCGTCCCCAGGCCGCTGCACGGCGGGTCGACGAGGACGCGGTCGAACGTCTCCCCCGGCGTGCCGGCCGCCGCGTCGCCGTGGCGGACCTCGACGACCGTGGCGTGCATCCGGGCGGCGGTCTCGCGCAGCTGCTCGGCGCGGCCGGCGTGGCGCTCGACGGCGACGATCCGGCCCCGGTCGCCCATGAGCGCGGCGAGGTGGGTCGTCTTCGCGCCGGGCGCCGCGCACAGGTCGAGGACGGACTCCCCCGGCTGCGGGTCGAGCGCGCGGGCGACGAGCTGCGAGGCGCGCGACTGCGGCAGCAGCGCCCCGGCGGCGAAGAGCGGCGAGCCGTGCGCGTCGAACGGGGCGTCGACGACGACGGCCTCGGGCGGCTCGGGGCCGACGCGGGCGGGGACGGGGAGCGCGCGGCGCAGCTCCTCGGCGGTGAGCACGAGCGCGTTGGCCCGCAGCGCGTGCT
>JADGIB010000203.1 GCA_019683665.1 Solirubrobacteraceae bacterium | reverse complement strand
CCGCGCGCGCCCCCCGCCCCCCCCCCCCCCCCGCCGCCGCCCCCCCCCCCCCCCCCGCCGCGGCTCCCCGTCCGGGCCGTGGACGACGGCGGCGTCGCGCTCGACGGCGGGCTGCGCCTGCGCTCCGGCCGACGCACGCTCACGCTCTCGCGCGTCCAGGTCACGACGGCCGGCGCCGCGTGGGGCGTCCGCGCCCGCGCCAGCCGCGGCGGGACGCAGACGCTGTTCGCGATCCGCCCGGGCGCCTCGGCGCCGGAGCGCAGCGCGACCGCGACCCGCGTGAGCGGCGCCTCGCTGCGCCTGACGGCGACGGGCGCCCGCGTGCTCAACCGCGCGCTGAAGCCCCGCCGCGCCCTGCGGCCCGGGACCGTCGGCACGATCGACGTCGACGCGCGCCGCACCACCGCCACGGCCCGCCCCCTCGCCGGCGGCACCGTGACGTGGGGCTACAGCCCCGCCCTGCGCCAGGCCTTCCAGGCGACGTTCGGCGCGCTCATGACCGGCGGCGTGACCCAGGACGCGGCCGGCGCGTTCGTCCTCCCCGTCACCGGCGGCACGTGGGACGCGCCCTCACGCCGCGGCGTGGTGACGACCACCGGCTCGTTCCGCGCCGGCTACCAGATGGCGCCCAGCGACGGCGTCGCCCACGGCATCTGGGTCAAGCTGGAGGACGTGCGCGTGACGCTCGACGGCGACCGCGGCACGATCACCGCCCGGTCGGACTCCGGCTACCACGGCGTCGCGCCGGCGCCCGTGGCCGAGCGGACGATCGCCACGCTGGACCTCACCGGCGTCGCCCCCGCCGCCGGCCCCGACGGCACGCTCACCTGGAGCGCGATCCCGGCGACGATCGCGGCCGGCGGCGAGGAGCTCGTCGCGAGCTTCCGCGAGTCGCCCGGCCGCCCGTCGCTCGGCGACGTCCGCGCGCTGGACCCGGTCACGATCAGCGTCCGGCCGGGCTGACCCGAGAACGACGAGGGGGCGGCACCTGGCCGCCCCCTCGCTCCGGGACACGCTGTCCCGTATCGGCTCAGGTGATGATCGGGATGATGAGGATGGCCACGATGTTGGCCACCTTGATCATCGGGTTGATCGCCGGGCCGGCGGTGTCCTTGAACGGGTCGCCGACCGTGTCGCCGGTGACGGACGCGGCGTGGGCCTCCGAGCCCTTGCCGCCGAACGCCCCGTCCTCGATCAGCTTCTTCGCGTTGTCCCACGCGCCGCCGCCCGCGGTCATGAGGACGGCGAAGAAGAAGCCGACGACGATGACGCCGATGAGCAGGCCGCCGAGCGCCTGGACGCTGATCAGGCCGACGATCACCGTGAACACGATCGGGATCAGCGACGGGATGATCATCTCGCGCTGCGCGGCCGCGGTCACGAGCGCCACCGAGCGCTCGTAGTCGGGCTCGTCGGTGCCCTCCATGATCCCCGGCTTCTCGCGGAACTGGCGGCGCACCTCCTCGACGACGGCGCCGCCGGCGCGGCCCACCGCCTCCATCGAGAGCGCGGCGAACAGCGTCACCATGAGGCCGCCGACGAGCAGGCCCATGAGCACGGGCGGCTCCTCGAGGCCGAACGTGATGTCGGTGCCGCCCTCGCGGTGCAGCTCGTCGAGGAACGCGGCGAACAGGACGACCGCGGCGAGCACGGCCGAGCCGATCGCGTAGCCCTTCGTGACCGCCTTCGTCGTGTTGCCGACCGCGTCGAGCGGGTCGGTGACGTTGCGGACCTCCTCGGGCAGCTCGGCCATCTCGGCGATGCCGCCCGCGTTGTCGGTGATCGGGCCGAACGCGTCGAGCGCGACGATGAGGCCGGTCAGCGACAGCTGGCCCATGACCGCGATGCCGACGCCGTAGACGCCGGCCAGCTCCCACGCGCCCCAGATGCCGAAGACGAGGACGATCGCGGGCAGCGCGGTCGCCTGCAGGCCTTGGGCGAGGCCCTGGATGATGTTCGTCGCGTGCCCGGTCTGCGACGCGGCCGCGGTCTTCTTCACCGGGCCGAACCGGGTCGACGTGTAGTAGTCGGTGAGGACGAACAGCAGCGCGGTCACGGCGATGCCGATGAGCGCGCACAGGTAGAGGTCGCCGACGCCGAAGCCCTCGACGCCGTCCATCAGCCACTCGGTGATCGGGTAGAACGCGATCGCCGCGATCACGCCGGAGACGATCAGGCCCTGGTAGAGGGCGCGCTCGACGTTGGCGCCCTTCACCGCGAAGGTGCCGATGATCGAGCCGATGATCGCGACGCCGCCGAGCAGCAGCGGGTAGATCGCCGCGTTCGTGGCCGCCCCCTCCGGGAACTGGAGGACGCCGAGCAGCATGACGGCGACCGCGGTCACCGCGTACGTCTCGAACAGGTCGGCGGCCATGCCGGCGCAGTCGCCGACGTTGTCGCCGACGTTGTCGGCGATCACCGCCGGGTTGCGCGGGTCGTCCTCCGGGATGCCGGCCTCGACCTTGCCGACGAGGTCGGCGCCGACGTCGGCGGCCTTCGTGAAGATGCCGCCGCCGAGGCGGGCGAAGACCGAGATCAGCGAGCCGCCGAAGCCCAGGCCGATGAGCGCGTCGACCGAGTCCTTGGGCGACTCGTCGAAGATCCAGGTCAGGACCCCGTAGTAGCCGGCGACGCCCAGCAGCGCCAGGCCGACGACGAGCAGGCCGGTGATCGCCCCGCCGCGGAACGCGACGTCCAGCGCCTTGCTCGGCCCGCTGCGCGCCGCCTCGGCCACGCGCGCGTTCGCACGCACCGACACGTTCATGCCGATGTAGCCAGCGGCGCCCGACAGGATGCCGCCGATCGCGAAGCCGACCGCCACCGAGATGTCCTGGATGAAGATCAGGGCGACGAACAGCACCACGCCGACGACGGCGATGATCGAGTACTGGCGGTTCAGGTAGGCGCGCGCGCCGGCCTGGACCGCGTTCGAGATGAACTGCATCCGCTCGTTGCCCGGAGACAGAGCGAGCAGCGACCGGGTGGTCAGCAGCCCGTAGAGCACCGCCAGCCCGGCGCAGACGAGCGCGACGACCACCCCGTGGTCTGTCAGGAAGTCACTCAACGTTTCTCCTGTGGACGTTGACGCTGGGGTGCGAGCTCTCTCCTCTCACGACCCCCTCAGAAGGGCGCGGAGCATAACCATCCGACCGGGCGAACCGTCCGCTGGCGGGGCCGGCGCCCCGGCTCGGGCCGGGATCGGCAGCCCGGCGCCGGCGGGGGCCGCGCGCTACTGGCCGGGCACCCAGAGGCGGCCGGAGCGCTGCGCCGGGCCGGGCTCGCCCGGCTTCGGCGGCGCCGGCGGCGCGTCGCCGCCCGCGCCCTCGCCGCCGCCCGTCTTCTGCTGGGCGTAGGCGAGCTGCAGGCGGCTCAGCGCGTCGCGCAGCTGCGCGGCGTCCTGGCCGAGCGCGGGCTCGATCAGGGGCAGGAGCGCCCGCACCCCCTCGATCGCCTGGCGCAGCTGCTCGAGGTCGCGCTCGTCCTCGGCGCCGGGGGCCAGGCCCGCCTTGCGCCCGCCCAGGTTGATGAGCGACACCGTGGTCTGGACGAGGACGTCCTCGACGCGGATGCGCTTCAGCTCGGCCTCGTAGGCGGCGCGGAGCTCTTCCTCGGTCGGCGGTCGCTGCTGCTGCTCGCTCATCGTCCCGCGAGCCTAGCGCGATCGGCTCAGCGCCCGGGGACGGCGGCGCCGGCCGGGTCCCCGTACGTGGCCCGGGTCTCGGCCACGAGCCGCCCGTAGACCTCGGCGGCGGGGACCCCGGCGTCGAGCCAGCGGCGCTGGCGCTGCGCGGCGTTGAGATCGGGCAGCGTCACGTCGGCGCCCGACCAGGCGACGAGCCGCTCGACGGCGGCGCGGGCCGGCTCGGCGACCCCGCGCTCGAGGTCGATGAGCTCGCCGTCGAGGCCGAAGCGGATCGCCCGCCACATGTTCTCCTCGACGAGGCGCGGCGCCGGGCCGGCGAACGGGACGCCCTCGTCGACGTCGCGGGCGGCGGCCAGGACGCAGGCGACGACGAGCGCGGCGAGCGCCTCGGACTCGGCCGCCGACGGCTGGGCGTCGCAGATGCGGACCTCGACGGTCCCGAACGACAGGTGCGGGCGCACCGACCACCACACCTGCGTGTACTCGACGATCGAGCCGGTCGCGACGAGCAGCTCCAGGTACTCGCGGAACGCGGCCCAGGAGCCGAACGCGTCCGGGACCCCGCAGCGCGGGAACGACTTCGTGAAGATCTGGGTGCGCGCCGAGTGCAGGCCCGAGTCGAACCCGTCGACGAGGACCGACGACGCGCTCAGCGCCAGGAGGACCGGCAGGACGGGCCGCAGCCGGTCGCAGACGCGCACGGCGCGGTCGAGGTCGCGGACCCCGACGTGGACGTGCAGCGAGAACGTGTTGTTGCGCTTGGCGACGTAGCGCAGCGAGTCGGCGACGCGCCGGTAGTGCTCGGTGTCGATGAACTCCTGCGCGCGGAAGTCCGCCCACGGGTGGGTGCCGAGCGCGCCGAGCGCGACCCCGTGCGCCTCGGCGTGCGCGAACAGCAGCCGCCGCGCCTCGCGCTGGCGGGCGACCGCGTCGGCCAGGTCGGCGCCGCGGCCGGAGACGATCTCGATCTCGCTGCGGATGAGCTCGCCGGCGACGTGCGGGGCAAGCGCCGGCGGGGCGCTGTCGCGCAGCTCCTCGAAGCGCGGGACCATGTCCAGCGTCTCGGGGTCGAGGACGGCGAACTCCTCCTCCAGGCCGACGGTGCCGTCCGTGCTCTCGGCGAAGACGGCCTCCGCGCGATCGAGGTCGATGCCCATGCCGACGGCGTGCCTCAGGTCAGGTAGAAGTACAGCGCGTACAGCAGGTCCACGGCCGGGCTGGACGTGTGCACGGTGACCTCCGGCGGCACCTGCAGCAGCGCCTCGCTGTAGTTGAAGATGATCTTCACCCCGGCCTCGACGAGCGCGTCGGCCAGCGGCTGCGCGGCGGGGCCCGGCACGGCGAGGACGCCGACGACGATGTCCTCCTCCTCGACGGCCTGCTTGAGCTCGTCGACGGGCCGCACGACGACGTTGCCGACCCGCTCGCCGATCTTGTCCGGGTCGTTGTCGAAGATCGCCACGACCTTGAAGCCGTGGTCGGCGAAGATGTGGCTGGAGGCGATCGCGCGCCCGAGGTGGCCGGCGCCGAACAGGGCGATGTTGTGCTGGCCGGCCGTCCGCAGGATCTTGCGGATCTGCGAGACGAGCGAGTCGACGTTGTAGCCGACGCCGCGCTTGCCGAACTTCCCGAAGCCCGACAGGTCCCGGCGGATCTGCGTGGAGTTGACGTGGGTCCACTCCGACAGCTCCTGCGACGAGATCGTCTCCTTGCCCTCCTTCTTGGCCTGCGTCAGCACCTGCAGGTAGCGGGCGAGCCTGGCGGCGACGCCGAGGGAGAGACGCTCGGGCTGGGTCATGACGTCCGGTGTCACGGCTGAGGTGACGATAGCGCCGAGACCAGCGCGTCCTCGTCGACGAAGAGCTCGGAGTGCTCGGCCCCGTTCACGGCCACGACGGGAATGCGCTCCAGCATCGCCTTGAACAGCTCGTCGTCGGACTCGATGTCGACCTGGACGAGCTCGAACGGGACCCGCGCCCGGGCCCGCTCGACGACGGCCAGCGCCTCCTCGCACAGGTGGCAGCCGGGGCGGCCGTAGAGCGTCACGACCGGCAGCCGGCCGCTCACGGCGCCGCCTCGCCGGTCGCGTAGGCGTCGAGGCCGAGGTACTCGCCCGGCGCGAGCGGCTCGACGTAGCGGGCGGCGCTGGCGATCATCGCCGCGTTGTCGGTGCACAGCTCGTGCGGCGGCACGTGCATCGTCGCCCCGATCCGGGCCAGGCGCTCGCGCAGCGGCCCGTTCGCGGCCACCCCGCCGCCGACGGCGAGGCGGTCCAGCCCGGTCGCCTCCAGCGCCCGCTCGGCGCGCCGGGCGAGCTGCTCGACGATCGCGTGCTGGTAGGCGGCGGCGAGGTCGGCGTCGGACGGGTGGCCGCCGCCCGGGTCGGCCTCGCGGTCGCGCAGCGCGTAGCGGAGCGCGGTCTTCACCCCGGCGAAGCTGAAGTCGAGCCCCTCGACGCCGTCGGCGGTCGGGAAGCGGTGGGCCGCCGGGTCCCCCTGCTCGGCCAGCCGCTGCAGCGCCGGCCCGCCCGGGTAGCCGAGCCCGAGCATCCGCGCGCCCTTGTCGAACGCCTCCCCGGCCGCGTCGTCGAGCGTCGAGCCGAGCACGGTGAAGCCGCGGCGGTCCTCGACGCGGGCCAGGAGCGTGTGGCCGCCGGAGGCGATGAGGCACACGAACGGCGGCTCGAACGGGTCGGGCGCGAGGAAGTTCGCGGCGACGTGGCCCTGAAGGTGGTCGACCGGCGCCAGCGGCAGGTCGCGGGCGGCGGCCAGCGCCTTCGCCTCCGACAGGCCGATGAGGAGCGCGCCGACGAGCCCGGGCCCCTGGGTGGCGGCGACGAGGTCGACGTCCTCCCAGGTCGCGTCCGCGCGCGCGAGCGCGTCCTCGACGGCGACGTCGACGAGCTCGAGGTGGTGGCGGGCGGCGACCTCGGGCACGACGCCGCCGTAGCGGTCGTGGACGCCCTGGGAGGAGATGACGTTGGCGCGGATGCGGCCGTCGTGGTCGACGACCGCCGCGCAGGTGTCGTCGCAGCTCGTCTCGATGGCGAGGATCACGGCGTTCGGGGTCGGGTCAGCGCAGGGG
>JADGIB010000202.1 GCA_019683665.1 Solirubrobacteraceae bacterium | reverse complement strand
CGACCCTCCCGACCGCCCCGGCCCCGCCGGGCGTCGAGCCGTGCCTCCGGCGGATCGGCCCGCGCGGCCGACAGCCAGCAGCTGCTCATCCGCCGCGCGGTCGCCCTCGGCGTCCTCGTCCTGGTGCTGATCCTCGTCGTGATCGGCTTCAACTCGTGCCGCAGCAGCGCCAAGAAGAACGCGCTGCGCGACTACAACCGCGACGTCGCCGCGATCGTCCAGGACTCCGACGAGCAGGTCTCGCGCCCGTTCTTCGAGCTGCTGACCTCCGGCGGCGAGCAGTCGCCGGTCGCGCTCGAGACCCAGATCAACCAGTACCGGGTCGTGGCCGAGGACCAGGCCGAGCGGGCCGAGCGGCTCGACGTCCCCGACGAGATGGTCCCGGCGCAGCGCAACCTGCTGACCGTCCTGAACTTCCGGGCCGAGGCGCTCGGCGCGATCGCCGAGAACATCCGGGCCGCGCTCGGCTCCGAGGAGGCGTCGCAGCGCGCGACCGAGGCGATCGCCGGGCAGATGCAGAAGCTCCTGGCCTCCGACGTCCTCTACTCGCAGCGCGTCGCGCCGCTCATCAAGCAGCAGCTCGACGACAACGACATCACCGGCCAGACGATCGCCGGCTCGAAGTTCCTGCCCAACCTCGGCTGGCTGGACCCGAACACGGTCGCCCAGCGGATCGGCGGCACCGGGACCTCGGGCGAGCGCGAGCCGACGACGCCGGGCCCGCACGGCCACGGCCTCGTGTCGGTCTCGGTCGGCGACGTGACGCTCCAGCCGCAGCCGGCGGTCAACCGGATCGCCGCCGGCTCGGACGTCGCGTTCCGGGTCGTCTTCCAGAACCAGGGCGCCTCCGACGAGCGCGACGTGAAGGTGACCGTGCGCATCACCGGCGCCGGCGACCCGATCGTCGTCAACGACACGGTGCCCCAGACCGTCGCCGGCAGCAACGCCGAGGTCACGATCCCGCTCGGGCAGTCGCCGCCGATCGGCGCGCCGGTGACGATCAAGGTCACCGTCGCCAAGGTGCCGGGCGAGGAGCTGACCGACAACAACACGCAGACGTACACGGCGCTCTTCACCCGCTGATCCGCGCCCGGCCCGCCCGGCGGCCGGCACTCCCGCTCCGCGGCGCGGCGGGGTACCGTTGGGGCCGTGGACGACCTGACGACCACGACGGGCATCGTCGCGCTCGCCGCTGCCGCCACCGCGGTCGTCGCGCTCGTGCTGGCCGCGGTCCTCGCCGTGCAGCTGCGCCGGGTGCGGGCCGCCCAGCGCGTCGTGCTCGGCAACGGGGAGCCGCGCGACCTCGTCGAGCACGCCGCCGAGCTCGGGCACGCGTTCGAGGCGCTGCGCGCGTACGTCGAGGAGTCCGCGCTGCGGCTCGACAACCGGCTCGGCACCGCGGAGGAGCGCCTCGATGCCGCGATCGCCTACCGCGGCGTCCTGCGCTACGACGCCTACAACGAGATGTCGGGCCGCCAGTCGGCGTCGATCGCCCTGCTCGACGCGACGCGGTCGGGGATCGTCCTGTCGTCGATCCACCACCGCGACCAGGCCCGGCTGTACGCCAAGCAGGTGCGCGAGGGCGAGGCGGAGTTCGAGCTGTCGCCCGAGGAGGAGGAGGCGGTGCGCCTCGCCCTGGCCGGCGAGGTGCAGGAGGCCCCGCGCGGCGTCTGACGCGGTGTCGATGCGCGTCGGCTACTTCGGCCCGCCGGGCACGTTCACCGAGGAGGCGCTGCGGGCCAGCGCCCCCGACGGCGTGGAGCCGGTCCCGTTCCCGACGATCCGCGCGACGGTCCTCGCCGTCGCCGACGGGTCGGTCGAGCAGGCGGTCGTCCCGATCGAGAACGCGCTCGAGGGCTCGGTCGACGCGACGCTCGACGCGCTCGCCGTCGACGCCCCCGGGGTCGTGATCGTCGACGAGGTCGTGCGCCCGATCAGCCACTGCCTCATCGGGGTGGACGGGGCCTCGCTGGACGCGATCGCCGTCGTCCTCTCGCATCCGCACGCGCTCGGGCAGTGCACGCGCTTCCTGCGCGAGCGGCTGCCGGACGCGCGCCTGGAGGCCGTCCAGGGCTCGACGGCCGAGGCGGTCCGCTCGGTCGCCGCGGCCGGCGACCCGGCCCGGGCGGCGATCGCCCCGCGGATCGCGGCCGACCTCTACGGCGCGCGCGTCCTCGCCGCCGGGATCGAGGACGACCCGGGCAACCAGACCCGGTTCGTGTGGCTGGCCCGCGACGGGGCGCGGCCGGCCGCCCGCGGCGAGGCGTGGAAGACCTCGGTCGTCTTCTGGGGCGGCGGCGACGAGGCGCCGGGCTGGCTCGTGCGCTGCCTGTCGGAGCTCGCGTTCCGGGGCGTGAACATGACGCGGATCGAGTCGCGCCCGCGGCGGATGGGCCTCGGCCACTACATGTTCTTCGTCGACCTCGAGGGGCACGCCGAGGCGCCCGCGGTGGCCGAGGCGCTGCGCGGCCTGGCCTCCCACTGCGAGGGCCTGCGGACGCTCGGGACCTACCCGTCCGCCACCTGACCGGGCGGGCGCGCCGGGCGCCGCGGCGCGGGCGGCGCGCGGCCGACGCCGCGCCGCTCGCTAGACTCGGCCCCGGTCCCATGACCTGCGTCGGCGACCCGATCCCTCCAGCGCGGTCCGCGCCGCCCGATGAGCACCAGCGGCGTGGACCAGGCTCGGGTGGACGGGTGCTCGTGCTGAACGCGACCTATGAGCCGATCAACGTCTGCACGGTCCGGCGCGCGGTCGTCCTCCTGATGAAGGAGAAGGCCGAGCTCGTCGAGCGCGCCTCCTGGGACCTGCGGTCGGAGTCGACGACGTTCGCGCGGCCGGTCGTGATCCGCCTCGTCTCCTACGTGAAGGTCCCGCGCGACACCCACAAGCGCAGGATCACGCGCCGCGCCGTGTTCGCCCGCGACGGCTGGACGTGCCAGTACTGCGGCTCGCGCAGCAACCTCACCGTCGACCACGTCATCCCGCGCTCGAAGGGCGGCGGCTCGACCTGGGACAACATCGTCGCCGCGTGCGCGCCCTGCAACCGGCGCAAGGGCGACCGCCTCCCGTCCCAGGTCGGGATGATCCCGGCCCGCCCGCCGCGCACGCCGCACCCGGCGATCTTCATCCACGTCGCCAGCCCGACGATCCCCAGCGGCTGGCGCCAGTACCTGCCCGAGGCGGCCTGACCGCGGACGGGGCGCGCGCGGCCGCGTCCGGGCCGCGGCCCGCCGCCGCGCGCCGGCGCCTCCGGACGCACGAAGGGCGCCCTCGATGGGGGCGCCCTCCGCGTTCAACAGGGACTGGATGAAGGATCGGGGGCAACGCTGCGCGCGGTGGCCGCGTGCGCCGGGGGGACCAGGTCCGGCATGCCGTCCGACGGTGGCCCGGGTTGGATTCCGCGAGGCGGCTCCAGCCGATCCGACCTAGCGGCCGGTCACCTCCAGGGTCCCGCAAGCACTGTCACTACAGATACGGACCACCTCCTTTCTCTGGTGAAACGCAGAGTACCGGAGGCGCAGGACGGGCGACGGTCCTCGCCCGGACGGGCGCCCCGCCCCGGGGCGCCCGCCCACCGGCCTCACTCGCCGGCGGGCTGCTCGTCGCCGTTGCGGTTGACCTCGTTGTCGCTGCCGGAGTCCATGACGAGGGCGACGGCCGAGACGCGGTCGTCGTCCTTGATGTTCATGACCCGCACGCCCTGCGACAGGCGGCCGTAGCGGCTGATGCCCCGCACGGCGGTCCGCTGGACCATGCCGTTGCTGGAGATGAAGACGAGCTCCTGGTGCTCGCGCACGACGAGCGCCCCGGCCAGCGCGCCCTTCGTCTCGGTCAGCTTGATCGTCCCGACGCCCTTCGCGCCGCGGTTGGTCTTGCGGTACTCGCTGATCGAGGTGCGCTTGCCGTAGCCGTTCTCGGTGACGACGAGCAGCTCCTGGTCGTCGCGGGCGACGTCCATGGCCAGGACCGCGTCGCCCTCGCTGCTGACGTCCATGCCGCGCACGCCGGACGTGTCGCGGCCCATCGGGCGCACGCCGCTCTCGTGGAAGCGGACGGCCTGCCCCTTGCGCGACACCATGAGGATGTCGTCGTCGCCGCTCGTGCGGCGGACGGCGACGAGCTCGTCGTCGTCGCGGATGTTGATCGCGATGATGCCGTCGGCCTTGATCGGCGTGTTGTAGGCCTGGAACTCGGTCTTCTTGACCGTGCCGTTGCGCGTCGCGAAGACGAGGTACCTGCCCTCGGAGAAGTCGCGCGTCGCGAGCACGGACTGGATCCGCTCGCCCTCGCGCAGCGGCAGCACGTTCACGAGCGCGCGGCCCTTGGCGGTCCGCGACGCCTCCGGCAGGTCGTAGACCTTGGAGCGGTAGACCTTGCCGCGGTTGGAGAAGAACAGCAGGTAGTCGTGCGACGAGCACACGAAGAGGTGCTCGATGTAGTCGCCGTCCTTCATGTCCATCCCGGTGACCCCGCGCCCGCCGCGCTGCTGCTGGCGGTAGGTCATCAGCGGCAGCGACTTGATGTAGCCGCTCTTCGTGATCGTGATGACCATCTGCTGGTCCGGGATGAGATCCTCGATGTCGATCTCGTCCTCGGAGTGCGTGATGAGCGTCCGGCGCTCGTCGCCGTAGGCCTCGGCGATCTCGCGCAGCTCGTCCTTGATGATGTCGAGGACCCGCTGCTCGGAGCCGAGGATGGCCCGGAACTCGGCGATCTGCTCGATGAGGTCGTCGTACTCGGCCCGGATCTTGTCGGCCTCGAGCGCGGTCAGGCGGCCGAGGCGCATGTCGACGATCGCCTGGGCCTGGATGCGCGTCAGCTCGAAGCGCTCCATCAGGCCGGTGCGGGCCTCGTCGGTGTCGCGCGAGGCGCGGATGAGGGCGATGACCTCGTCGATGTTGTTGATCGCGATGAGGAGGCCCTCGAGGACGTGGGCGCGCGCCTCCGCCTGGCGCAGGCGGTACTTCGTGCGCCGCACGATGACGTCGCGCTGGTGGTCGACGTAGTTCTTGATGACCGCCGGCAGCGAGAGCGTCCGCGGCACGCCGTCGACGAGCGCGACCGTGTTCACGCCGAACGTCGTCTGCATCGGCGTGTGCTTGAACAGCTTGTTCAGGACGACCTTCGGGATCGCGTCGCGCTTGAGCTCGATGACGAGCCGCATCCCGGTGCGACCGTCCGAGTAGTCCTGGATGTCGCTGATCTCGGGGAGCTTCTTCTCCTCGACGAGATCCTTGATCTTGACCATGAGGCCGTTCGGGCCGCCCTTCTTGACCATGAAGGGCAGCTCGGTGACCACGATGGCCTCCTTGCCGCGGCCGATGTCCTCGATGTGGGCCTTCGCGCGCACGCGCACGCGGCCGCGCCCGGTCTCGTAGGCCTCGCGGATCCCCTGGCGGCCGAGGATGATGCCGCCGGTGGGGAAGTCGGGGCCCTTGATGTGCTCCATCAGGCCCTCGACGGTGATGTCGGGGTCGTCGATGAAGGCGATGACGGCGTCGACGACCTCGCGCAGGTTGTGCGGCGGGATGTTCGTCGCCATCCCGACGGCGATGCCGGAGGAGCCGTTGACGAGGAGGTTGGGGAAGCGCGACGGGAGGACCGACGGCTCCTGGTTGCGCCCGTCGTAGTTGGGCCCGAAGTCGACGGTGTCCTCGTCGATGTCGCGCAGCATCTCCGTGGCCATGCGCGCGAGGCGGGCCTCGGTGTAGCGCATCGCCGCGGGCGGGTCGTCGTCGACGGAGCCGAAGTTGCCCTGGCCGTCGACGAGCGGGTAGCGCAGGGAGAAGTCCTGCGCCATGCGCACGAGCGTGTCGTAGATGGGCGCGTCGCCGTGCGGGTGGTACTTGCCCATCACGTCGCCGACGATGCGCGACGACTTCGAGTAGGGCCGGTTGGGCTGCAGCCCGGCCTCCTGCATGGCGAACAGCACGCGCCGGTGGACGGGCTTGAGGCCGTCGCGGACGTCGGGCAGCGCGCGGCCGACGATGACGGACATCGCGTAGTCGAGATACGCGGTGCGCATCTCCTCCTCGAGCGACCGCGGCTCGATGTTGCCGCCGCTGATGACGTCAGTCCCCATGCTTCACCTCCTTCCGGTTCGTGCGCTCACACATCCAGGTTGGCGACGAGCCGCGCGTTCTCCTCGATGAAGGCGCGCCGCGGCTCGACGACGTCGCCCATGAGCATCGAGAACAGCTGGTCGGCCGACGCCGCGTCGTCCATCGTCACCTGCGCGAGCGTGCGGGTCTGCGGGTCCATCGTCGTCTCCCGCAGCTGCTCGGGGTTCATCTCGCCCAGGCCCTTGAAGCGCGAGAGCTGCACGCGCTTGGAGCAGAGGTCGAGCACCGTCCGGCGCAGCTCGGCGAACGAGAGCGCCTCGGCGGCGTCCTCGCCCAGCGTCACCTGGAACGGGGCCGCGCCGGCGAGCTCGAGGAGCTGGCGGTGGACGCGGACGAGCTGGCGGTACTCGTTGGCCTCGAAGAGCGCCCGCGGGAGGACGTGCGTGCGGGCCAGGCCGGTCTTCACCTCGACCGCGCGGACGGTGACGGAGACGCCCGGCTCGCGGTCGACGATCGTCATCTCGAACGGCTCGCCCTCGACGCCCTCGCGGGTGAGGACGGCGAGCGCGGCCTCGGCGTCCATCGCGCCCTCGTCGAGCAGCGACGACTCCTCGAGGAA
Organism: Solirubrobacteraceae bacterium; assembly: GCA_019683665.1. Taxonomy (GTDB): domain Bacteria; phylum Actinomycetota; class Thermoleophilia; order Solirubrobacterales; family Solirubrobacteraceae; genus Capillimicrobium. Next base: position 83 of record JADGIB010000202.1, on the reverse strand, counting down.
CTGGACCCGGTCGTGGGCCCACCCCGCGCGCCCCCCCCCCGCCCGGCCCACCGCCAGAATGAGGACGGCGGTGGACCGGAGCG
>JADGIB010000007.1 GCA_019683665.1 Solirubrobacteraceae bacterium | reverse complement strand
GGCTTTTTTGCCCCGGGGGGGGGGCGGGGCGGGGGGGGGGGGGGCCCCCGGGCCCCGGGCCGGACCGGTAACGTGACGCCCCCGTCACCGCAGGAGGAGAGCCATGGCGAAGCACCCGAGGACCCTCACCGGCCAGGTCGCCGCGATCACCGGCGGAGCGCGCGGCATCGGCCGCGCCATGGCCGAGGCGTTCGTCCGGCAGGGCATGCGGGTGGCGATCGGCGACGTCGACGCCGAGGCCGCGCAGCGGACCGCGGACGAGCTCGGCGCCGGCACCGTCGCCCTGCCGCTCGACGTGACCGACCGCGCCTCGGTCGACGCGTTCGTCGCCGGCGTCGAGGGGCGGCTCGGGCCGGTCGACGTGTTCGTCAACAACGCCGGGATCATGACCCTGTCACCGCTCGTCGACGAGGACGACGCCGCCGCGCGGCGGATGGTCGACATCAACGTGCACGGGGTCCTCTTCGGGATGAAGGCCGTCCTGCCGGGGATGATCGCCCGCAACCGCGGCCATGTCGTGAACATCGCGTCGGCGGCCGGCAAGCTCGGCTTCGCCGGCGGCGCGACCTACACGGCGACGAAGTTCGCCGTCGTCGGGCTCGCCGAGGCGATGCGCAGCGAGCTGCGCCTCATGGGCGCCGACGGGGTGGCGCTCAGCGTCGTCATGCCCGCGATCGTCGCCACCGAGCTCGGCGGCGGGCTGCGCCAGCCGGTCGGCCAGAAGCCGCTGAGGCCGGAGCAGGTCGCCGACGCGGTCGTCGACGCGCTGCGCACCGGCCGCTTCGACGTGTGGGTGCCCAGCGAGAACAAGGCGCTGTTCAGCGTGACCTCGATGCTGCCGCGGGGCGCCCGCGAGGGCGTGGCCCGGCTCATGCGCACCGACCGGGCGCTGTGGGACGCGGATGCGGCGACGCGCCGCGACTACGAGCTGCGCGCCGCCCGCTCGGAGCCGGCGCTGGCCCCGGCGCCCGACCCGGCCGAGCTGCCCGCCGCCGCCCCGGAGCGCGAGGCCGCCTCGTAGCGGTCGCCGGGCGGGGCGGCCAGGAACGGGTCGAGCAGCCCCGGGGTCGCGGCGCGGGCGAGGCGCAGCGCCTCGGCCTCGTCGACGTCGAGGACGGCGTAGCGCTGGCGGCCCGCCGCGGTCGTGGCCGTCAGCGTCGCCAGCCCCATCCGCCGCTGGAAGAACGAGCGGCGCACGGTCCAGCCGATGATCCCGTCGCGGGCGAGCGTGCTGCGGCGGCGCACGATGGACCCGCGGCGCACGACGAGCCACGGCCCGGCGAGCGCGTGGCCGAGGCTGCGGGCGCGGTCGGCGGCCAGGAGCGCGGCGGCGGGCAGGAGCGCGAGCGCGGCGATCCACGGCCACGCGGGCCCGCCCGCGCGCGGGGGGGCGGCCAGCCGCGCGGCCGCCGCGGCGGCGACCGGCGTGAGCGCCCGCGCGCACCGCCGCCGCCGGGCGGCCGGCCCGTGCGGCGTCAGCGGCGCCGTCGCGACGCCTGGGTCGCCGAGCACGAGCCCCGCGACCCGCACCGCCTCCGCGCGCGGCGCGGGCGGCAGCAGGAGCGCGCCGCCGCGCTCGGCGCCGCCGCCGGGCCGCAGCCCGGTCGCGATCGCCGTGCAGCGGGCGCCGCCGGGGACGCGCAGCAGGAGCGTCTCGGCGACCTCGACGCCGCGCATCCGCCGCTCCTCGATGCTCACCGCCCGGGTCGTCAGCAGGCCGCGCCGCACGTGGAGCGTCCCGCCCGCGTGGCGGGTGAGCGAGAAGCCCCAGGACGAGAGGACGTAGCCGCCGGTCGACAGGAGCGCGACGACGACGGCGAGGACGGCGGCGACCTCGGCGATCGCCACCCCGGCCGGGGCGCCCAGGACGTGGTCGGCGGCCTCGCGCAGGATCCCGAAGTCCTCGGGCTCGAGGTGCGCCTCGGAGGCGAACCGCGCCGCGAGCGCGCCCGCCACCGCGAGCGCGGCGACGCCCGACAGCGTGAACGGGCCGAAGCGGATCCAGGCCGGGTCGAGGCGCGCGAGCTCGCGCTCGGCGACGGGGGCCGCATCGGCGTCGGCAGCCGCATCGGCGGCGTCCGGGGCGGGCGGCGCGGGCGCCGCCCGGTGCAGGAGCTCGCCGCGCAGGCGCGCCGCCTCGGCCGCCTTCAGGCCGTCGAGCGTCAGCGCCCGCTCGCCCGAGCGCCCCCCGTGCCCGGTGCCGACCCGGACGCGCGCGAGCCCGACGGCCCGGTGCAGCGGGCTCGCCGTCACGTCGACGGTCCGCACCCGGTCGCGGGCGACGCTGAGGACCCGTCGGCGCAGGAGCCCGCGGCGCAGCTGGACCTGGTCGGGCGTGATCCGGTAGCTCGTCGTCAGCCAGCGCAGCGTCCCGATCGCGGCGATGAGGACGGCGGCGCCCAGAGCCCACTGGCCGCCGCGCCCGCTGCCGCTGCCGACGATCGCCACGCCGAGGAGGGCCGGGACCGCCCGGACGAGCTCGAGCGCCGGCTGCACCGCGAGCATCCGCGGGCTCAGGCGCCGCCAGCCGTCGCCCGGGCTCACGTGGCGTCGTCGGCGCCGGCGCGGGCGGCCAGCGTCAGCTCGTGGACGAGGGCGTCCGCGGTCCGGCGGTCGAGGCCGGCGATCCGCAGCGGCCCGGCCGCCGACGCGGTCGTCACCGTCACCGTCGCCAGCCCGAGGAGCTGCTCGAGCGGCCCGCGAGCGGTGTCGACGGTCTGGATGCGCGACACCGGCGCGATCCGCCGCTCCTGGTCGAACCAGCCGGCCTGGGTGTAGAGCGCCTCGGGCGCGGCCTCCCAGCGGTGGACGCGGTAGCGCCAGCGCGGCATCCCGATCGCGTGCGCGAGCGCCACCGCGACGGTGGCCGCGAGCGCGACGGCCTGGACCGTCGCGTCGACCGGCCCCACGGCCAGCCACACCGCCTCGGCGGCGACGACGACGAGCCAGCCCAGCGCGGCGCGCAGCGTCCACCAGCGGACCGCGCGCGGGCTCACGCGGTGGCGGGGCGGGCGCAGGGCGACCGGGGCGTCGGCGTCGGCGGACACGCCCCGAGAGGATGCCCGGTCGGGTGCGGCGGCGCCGTTCAGGCCAGCGCGCGGCCGATCGCGACCGCGGCCAGGCCGAGCGCGAGGCTGCCGGCGACGTTCGCCGCGGCCGCCCGCCGGCGCCCCGCGCCGGCGAGCCGCTCGGTCTCGAGCATCCACGTCGAGAACGTCGTGTAGGAGCCGAGGAGCCCGGTGCCGGCGATCGCCAGCGCGTCGCCCTCCAGGCCCGCGCCGGCCAGGGCCCCGAGCGCGAGCGCGCCGCTGAGGTTCACCGCCAGCGTCCCGACCGGCAGCCCGCGGGCGCGCCGCCCGGCCCGGCGCATGACCGCCGTGCCGACCGCGTAGCGCGCGAGCGCGCCGGCCCCGCCGGCCAGCGCCACCCCGATCCAGGCCGCGGCGCTCACGCCGCCCGCTCCCCGCCGGCCAGCGCCCGGCCCGCCGCGGCCGCGGCCAGGCCCGCCGCCAGCGACGCCGCCGCGTACCCGGCCGCCAGCCTCGCCCGGCCCGCGTCGAGCAGGTGCAGCAGCTCGAGCTGGAAGGTCGAGAACGTCGTCAGCGCCCCGCACAGCCCGACGCCGAGGAACGGGTAGGCCGCCGCCCGGCGGCCGGGGCGGCCCATGAGCCGCGCCGCCGCCCAGCCGAGCAGCGCCGCCCCCGCGACGTTCGCCGCGAACGTCGCCCACGGCCAGCGGCCCGGGTCGGCCGGCAGCGCCTCCTCGAGCCCGGCGCGGGCGACCGCGCCGAGCGCGCCGCCGGCGAAGATCGCGGCCAGGATGGCGCCGTCGCCCTTGAACCTCGGCATGGCGGGTAGTGTGCCTTGCGATGAGCACGGTCGAAGACACCCCCGCCGCGGTCGATCTCGACCGCCTCTCGATTGACACGATCCGCACGCTGGCCATGGACGGCGTGCAGAAGGCCAACAGCGGGCACCCCGGCATGCCGATGGCGATGGCGCCGGTCGGCTACCTGCTGTTCACGAAGTACCTGACGCACGACCCCAAGGACCCGGCGTGGCCCGATCGCGACCGGTTCATCCTCAGCGCCGGCCACGGCTCGATGCTGCTGTACGCGCTGCTGCACCTGACGGGCTACGACGTCTCGATGGACGACCTCAAGTCGTTCCGCCAGTGGGGCTCGATCACGCCGGGCCATCCGGAGCGCGACAAGGTGCACGTCACCCCGGGGGTGGAGATCACGACCGGGCCGCTCGGCCAGGGCTTCGCCAACGGCGTCGGGATGGCGATGGCCGAGCGCTTCCTGCGCGAGCGCTTCGGCGCCGAGGTCCAGGACCACCGCGTCTTCTGCATCTGCTCCGACGGCGACCTGCAGGAGGGGATCTCGCACGAGGCGGCGTCGCTGGCCGGCCACCTGGGCCTGGGCCGCATCGTCTACGTCTACGACGACAACCACATCCAGCTCGACGGGCCGACGCGCGAGTCGTTCTCCGAGGACGTCGCCAAGCGCTTCGAGGCCTACGGCTGGCACACGCTGCGCGTCGACGACGCCAACGACCTCGACGCGCTGACCGCCGCGATCGACGCCGGCATCGCCGAGGAGGAGCGCCCCACGCTCATCGCGGTCCGCTCGATCATCGGCTGGCCGTCGCCGGGCAAGCAGGGCACGAACGCCGCCCACGGCGCCCCGCTCGGCGAGGACGAGGTCCGCGCCACGAAGGAGGTCCTCGGCTGGGACCCCGACGCGCACTTCCTCGTGCCCGACGGCGTCTACGAGCACTGCTCCCAGGTCGAGCGCGGCGGCGCCGCCCACCGCGCCTGGCGGGAGCGCTTCGAGGCGTGGAAGGCCGCCCACCCGACGCTCGCCGAGGCGTGGGAGGCGGCCTGGGGCAGCCCGGCCCGCCCGCTGCCCGGCCTGGCCGAGGCGCTGCCGTCCTGGTCGACCGACGACAAGCCGATCGCGACCCGCTCGGCGGGCCAGAAGGTGATGGCCGCCTTCGAGCCGTTCACGCCGACGATGGTCGGCGGCGCCGCCGACCTGTCGGAGTCGACGAAGACCGAGTTCCCGCAGTCGCACGTCTTCGACGCGAGCGCTCCGGGCCGCAACGTGAAGTTCGGCGTGCGCGAGCACGGCATGGGCGCCGTCGTCAACGGCATGGCCGCCCACGGCGGCATCCTGCGCCCGTACGGGTCGACGTTCGCCCAGTTCTCCGACTACATGCGCGGCGCGCTGCGCCTGTCGGCGCTGATGGACCTCGACGTCGCCTGGGTCTTCACCCACGACTCGATCGGCCTCGGCGAGGACGGCCCCACCCACCAGCCGGTCGAGCACCACGCGGCGCTGCGCGCGATCCCGGGCATGCACCTGTTCCGCCCGGCCGACGCGAACGAGACCGCCCACTGCTGGCGCTACGTCCTCGAGGAGCTGGAGGGGCCAGCCGCGTTCATGCTCTCGCGCCAGAACCTCCCGATCCTGGCCGGCACGAGCTGGGACGGCGTGCGCCGCGGCGGCTACGTCCTGTCGGAGCCCGACGGCGGCAGCCCGCGGATCGTCCTCGTCGGCACCGGCTCGGAGGTGTCGCTGTGCGTCGAGGCCGCGCAGCGGCTGACCGCCGAGGGCGTCCCGGCCCGGGTCGTGTCGCTGCCGTGCTGGGAGGTGTTCGCCAAGCAGGACGCCGCCTACCGCGCGTCGGTCCTGCCGCCCGACGTCCCGAAGCTGTCGGTCGAGGCCGGCGTCGCGATGGGCTGGTCGACGTGGGTCGACGCCTCGGTGTCGCTGGAGCGCTTCGGCGCCTCGGCCCCCGGCCCGACGGTGATGGAGAAGCTCGGCTTCAGCGTCGATAACGTCGTCGCCCGGGCCAAGGACCTGATCGCCGGCCGCGCCGTCCCGGGCGAGACCCCGGGCGAGGCCGCGCCGCCCGACACCCCGCAGGGGTGATCAGCGCCGGGCTGCTGCTCCACCGGGAGCGCGACGGGGCCCTCGAGGTCCTGCTCGCGCACCCGGGTGGCCCGTACTGGGCCCGCCGCGACGACGGCGCCTGGTCGATCCCCAAGGGCGAGGTCGAGCCGGGCGAGGCCCCGTACGCGGCGGCCCGGCGCGAGTTCGCCGAGGAGCTCGGCGTCGCCCCGCCCGAGGGCGACCCGCTCCCGCTCGGCGAGGCGCGCCAGCGCGGCGGCAAGCGCGTCGTCGCCTGGGCGCTGGCCGGCGACCTCGACCCCGAGACGGTCGCGAGCTCGACGTTCGAGATGGAGTGGCCGCCCCGGTCGGGCCGGCGGGCGACGTTCCCGGAGGTCGACCGCGTCGCCTGGGTCGACGTGGAGACCGCCCGGCGCAGGCTCGTTCCCGGCCAGGTGCCGCTGCTGGACGCGCTCGTCGCCGCGCTGGCCTGAGCGCCGGCGCTATCCCAGCCGCCGCCCGTCGTCGGCGGCGAACAGGTGCAGCGCCTCGGGGTCGGCCCGCAGCGTCAGCGCGTCGCCGGCGCGCTCGGGCGCGTCGGCCTCCAGGCGCACGGTGAGCATCGGCTCGGCCTCCTCGGCGATCCCGGCCAGCTGGCGCACGCGGTCGGCGCCGACGTCGGCGGCGGCGATGGGGCAGTAGGCGAACGCCTCCGAGCCGAGCGACTCGAGCACGTCGATCGTGACCGTGAACGCGCCCTCCGCGCCCGCCTGCGCGCGGGCGAAGCCGTGCGGGCGGATGCCGGCGATCAGCGGCTCGCGGTCGGCCACAGCCAGCGTCTCGCGGCGCCCGCGCGGCAGCGGCACGCGGCCGAACGGGAGCACGACCGCGTCGCCCTCCAGGTGCGCGCCGACGAGGTTCATCGCCGGCGAGCCGATGAACCCGGCCACGAACACGTTCGCCGGGCGCGCGTACAGCTCGCCGGGCGTGCCGGCCTGCTGCAGCACCCCGCCGCGCATCGCCACGACCCGGTCGCCGAGCGTCATCGCCTCGGTCTGGTCGTGGGTGACGTACAGCATCGTGGCGCCGAGGCGCTGCTTGAGGCGCGCGATCTCGGCGCGCATCTGCACGCGCAGCTTGGCGTCGAGGTTGCTGAGCGGCTCGTCCATCAGGAACGCCTTCGGCTGGCGCACGATCGCGCGGCCCATGGCGACCCGCTGGCGCTGGCCGCCCGACAGCTGCGCCGGCTTGCGATCCAGGAGCGCGTCGAGCCCCAGCGCGCCCGCGGTGCGGGCGACCTTGGCGGTGCGCTCGGCGCGGCGCATGCCGCCCAGCTTCAGCGCGAAGCCCATGTTCCCGGCGACGCTCATGTGCGGGTACAGCGCGTAGTTCTGGAAGACCATCGCGACGTCGCGATCGGCGGGCGGGCGGTGCGTGACGTCCTCGCCGTCGAGCTCGATGCGCCCCTCGGTGACCTCCTCCAGGCCGGCGACCATCCGCAGCGCCGTCGACTTCCCGCAGCCCGACGGGCCGACGAGGATCACCAGCTCGCCGTCCTCGACGCGCAGGTCCAGCCCCTGCACGGCGACCGTGCCGTCGGGGTAGCGCTTGGTCACCGCGTGAAACGCGATCTCCGCCATCCGCTCCTCCTCATTCGATCCGCTCCCCGCCGATCCAGACGGCCCGCACCTGCAGGTCGTCGCCCCACCACACCAGGTCGGCGCGGCGTCCCCCGGCCAGCCGGCCCCGCTCGTCGTCGCCGAGCGCGGCGGCGGGCACCGCGCTCGCGGCCTCGATCGCCACGGCCGGGTCGACCCCGAGCGCGACGACGTTGCGCACCGCCTCGTCGAGGTGCAGCGCGCTGCCGGCCAGGGTTCCGTCGGGCAGGCGCGGCGGGCCGTCGGCGACCGCGACCGCCTCGATCGGGCCGAGGCGGAACGGGCCGGGCGCCATGCCCGCGGCGGCCACAGCGTCGGACACGAGCGCGATCCGGCCGGCGGCCGCGGCGAACGCGAGCCGCAGCGCGTCGTCGGCGACGTGGACGCGGTCGGCGATGAGCCCGCAGACGAGCCGCTCGTCGACGAGCGCGCGGCCGGGCAGGCCGGGCTCGCGGTGGCCGAACGCGCGCTGCGCGTTGAAGAGGTGGGTCACCAGGCGCACGCCACGGTCGGCGGCGGCCGCGGTCTGCTCGGCGGTGGCCATGCTGTGGCCGATCGACACGTGCACGCCGGCGGCGAGCAGCCGGTCGATGGCGTCGGCGGCGCCGTCGAGCTCGGGCGCGATGGTGATGATCAGCGGCGTGCCGCCGGCCAGCAGCGCGTCGACCGCGGCGGGCTCGGGCATGCGCAGGAGGTCGACGGGGTGGGCGCCGGGCTTGGACGGGGACAGGAACGGTCCCTCGAGGTGCGCGCCGAGCACCTGCGCGGCGCGCCGGTCGCGCAGGTCGAGCGCCGCGTCGACGGTCGCGCCGACGGCCGCCGCGAGCCGCTGGAGGGGGGCGGTGACGAACGTGGGGACGAACGCGGTGACGCCGTGGCGGGCCTGGTGCTCGGCCACGCGGCGCCACCCGGCGCGGTCCGCGTGGGCGAGGTCGACGCCGGCCGACCCGTTCACCTGCAGGTCGACGAGCCCGGCGGTGAGGAGGCCGCCGTCGAGGCGCTCGACGGTGGCGCCGCTCCCCTCGCGGGGCGGCGCGTCGAGGACGGCGTGGATGCGGCCGTCGCGGATCGTCACGGCGCCGTCGCACCAGCGCCCGTCGATCAGGAGGCGCGGCCCGGTGAGGATGGTGGTTGACACGGGATCACCTCCGTCGATAATTCATTATAACGTTCTATCGTCATTCCCACTTGCGTCGGATGCGCGAGCGCGAGGGGGACGTTCCCGAGAGGGGGCACAACGATGCTGAGAAGGTCCCGATGGCTGACCACCGTCGCGCTCGGCGCGGTCAGCGCGCTGGCCCTGGCCGCGTGCGGCGGCGGCGACGACTCCGGCGGCGGCACGGCCGCCGCGCCGACCGGCGGCGGCGGAGAGCAGGTCGAGATCTCGTTCCTGACCCACTGGGCGCCCGACCAGGTGGCGAAGCTCGAGTCGGTCGTCGACGCCTACGAGCAGGAGCACCCGAACGTCTCCATCGAGGTGCGCGCGGTGCCGTTCGCCGACCTGCTGACCACGCTGCGCTCGCAGGCGGGCAGCGACAACGGCCCCACGATGGCCGGCATCTACGACCTGTGGCTGCCCGAGCTGGTGCGCGACGGCGTCGTCGCGGAGGCGCCCGAGGCGCAGGCCGCCGAGATCCAGAGCGAATGGCCCGCGAACCTCGCCGCGGCCGCGAGCGTCGACGGCAAGGTGTACGGCTTCCCGAACGAGGTCGACCTCTATGCCCTGAACTACAACAAGAAGCTGTTCGAGGAGGCCGGCATCAGCGAGCCGCCCGCGACCTGGGACGAGCTCGTCGCGGACGCCGAGAAGCTCACCAAGCGCGACGGCGACCGCATCACGCAGCAGGGCTTCGGCCTCATCAGCTCGTGGGCGGCCGGCACCGTCCATCCGTGGACGTCGCTGCTGTACTCCAACGGCGGCGAGCTCATCGACGAGGCCGGCAGGCCGGCGCTGGACACGCCGCAGGCGCTGCAGACGTTCGAGCTGGTGGAGAACCTCGTCGGCAAGGCGAAGGTCACCGATCCGGCCATGAGCACCGCCGACGCGAACACGACCGGCCCGTACCTGGAGAGCTTCGTCTCCGGCAAGACGGCGATGATCATCATGGCCAACTGGTGGGAGTCGGCGCTGAAGGCGGGGATGAAGGAGGCCTTCGAGGACGTCGCCACCGCGCCGATCCCGGTCGGGCCCAGCGGCGACGGGCCGCACCCGGTCTCCTACTCGTGGATGACCGTCGTCAACGGCAAGGCCGACGACGCCGAGCAGCAGGCGGCGTGGGACTTCCTCGACTACCTCAACTCGCCGGAGTCGGGCACGGACGGCGCGTCCGCGATGGCCGAGCTGCTGCAGTCGATGGGGATCCTGCCGTCGCGCACCTCCGACCTGGAGGCCTACGCCGATGAGCTGGACCGCCCGTTCCTGAAGGGCTACACCGAGCAGCTCGAGAACGCCAAGCCGTTCCCGATCGTGCTCGGCGGCCAGGAGTTCACCGAGGCCCTGCAGAAGGACCTCGAGGCGCTGCAGGCCGGCCAGATCACCGCGCGGGAGGCGCAGGAGCGCGCCCAGGCCGACGCCGAGTCGGTGCTGGGGGCCGCGGGCTAGGCGCCCGGACGGGACGAGCACGAGATGCGGGTCGCGCGACAGCCGCTGTGGACGGTCGGCTTCCTGGCGCCGAGCGTCGCGCTGATCGGCGTCTTCGTGCTCGTCCCGATCGGCCTCACCCTGTGGCTGTCGCTGCACGAGTGGTCCACCGCGACCCCGTTCAGCGAGGCCTCCTGGGTGGGGCTCGACAACTTCAAGGCGCTGTTCGAGGGCGCGATCGTCGGGCGCGACTTCCGCCAGTCGTGGCGCAACACGTTCGTCTACGCCGGGCTGTCGATCGCGCTGATCCTGCCGCTGTCGGTCGTGCTGGGGATCATCATCCAGCGCAGCACGATCCGCGGGCGCACGGTCCTGCGGACCGTGCTGTTCGCCACCTACACGATCCCGATGATCGCCGTGGCGATCGTGTGGTCGAAGCTGTACTCGCCCAGCGAGGGCCCGATCAACGAGGCGCTCGGCTGGTTCGGGATCGCGCCGCAGCCGTGGCTGAGCAGCACGAGCACCGCGCTGGTGTCGCTGGTCTTCCTCAACGTCTGGCAGCAGCTGGGCTACTTCACCGTGCTGGTCGTCGCCGGCCTCACGCAGATCTCGCCGTCGGTGTTCGAGGCGGCCGCGCTCGACGGGGCGCGCACCCTGAAGCTGCACGCGTACGTGACGATCCCGCTGCTGCGCCGCACGCTGCTGTTCTGCGTGGTGATCGCGCTGATCAACGCGATCCAGGTGTTCGAGCCGGTGGTCGCGATCACGCAGGGCGGCCCGGTCGGGTCCACCAACGTCCTGACCTACCACATCCGCCAGGTCGGGATCGAGCGCTCCCAGGGCGGCCTGGCGAGCGCGATGGCGGTGATGCTCCTGCTGTCGCTGATGGTCGTCGTGACGTTCGTGTTCGCGCTCGCGCGCAGGGCGGAGGACCGATGAGCGCGGGCCGCCTCGTCAGCCGCACGTCGCTGTACGGGTTCGCGCTGCTCGTCTGCGTCGTCACCGCCTTCCCGGTCCTGTGGATGGTCGCGACGAGCCTGAAGACGCCGTCGGAGGCGCTGCAGAGCCCGCCGGTGTGGATCCCGAGCTCGCCGACGCTCGAGGCCTACGGCCAGGTCGGCGACGTGATCGACGTGGGCCGGTCGTTCGTGAACTCCGCGCTCATCGCCACGATCACGACCGCCGGCATCCTCGTCACCAGCCTCCTGGCGGGATATGTGTTCGCCAAGTACCGCTTCCGCGGCCGCGACGCGCTGTTCGCGCTGCTCATCGCCACGATGTTCCTCCCGCCGATCGTCACGCTGATCCCGCTGTATCGGATCGTCGGGCAGCTGGGGATCGACGGGAACCTGGCGGGCGTGATCGTGCCGAACCTGGCCAACGCGTTCGGCATCTTCCTCATGCGCCAGTTCATCGCCGGCGTGCCCGACGAGCTGATCGAGGCCGCGCGGCTGGACGGCGCGTCGGAGCTGCGGATCGTCTTCTCGATCGTCGCGCCGGTCGTGCTGCCCGCGCTGGCCACGCTGGCGCTGTTCGCGTTCGTCTACCACTGGAACAGCTATCTGTGGCCGCTGACCGTGTTGCAGGGCAACGAGGACCACGCGCCGATCGTCCTCAGCCTCGCGCGCCTGCTCACCTACACCGGCAGCGCGCAGAACACGCCGATCGTCATGGCGGGCGCGACGCTCGCCGTGCTGCCGCCGCTCCTCCTGTTCGTCGTGCTGCAGCGGTTCTTCGTCAACACGATGGCGCGCACGGGGCTGTCGGGGTGACCGCGGTCCTCGGCATCGACCTGGGCGGAACCCGCCTCCGCGCGGCCTGCGCGCCGGTCGACGGCGTGCTGGAGATCGAGCCGCTGGGGGAGGTCGCGGCGCCGTCCTCGGTCGCCGACCTGGCCCGCCGCGTCGGCGCCCACGCGGCGGCCGTGCGCGAGCGCCACGGCGGCGTCGCCCGCGTCGGGGTGACGATCCCCGGGCTGGCCGACGGGACGCGCGCGCGGTGGGTGCCGAACCTGCCGTTCCTCGACGGGGTCGATCTGTCGGCCGCGCTCGCGGGCGCCGGCGCCGAGATCGTCGTGGGCAACGACGCGCAGCTCGCGCTGCTGGCCGAGGCCACGCTGGGCGCGGCTGCCGGCGCGCGCGACGCGATCCTGCTCGCCGTCGGCACCGGGATCGGCTCGGCCGTGCTCGCCGAGGGCCGCATCGTCCGCGGCGCGCACGGCGGCGCGTGCTCGTTCGGCTGGGCGTGCGCCGACCTGGCCGCCGCGGGCGACCCGCGCCGCCGCCGGCTGGCGCGGCGCGCGGCGGGCCGCGCGCTCGACGCGGCCGGCGCGGCCATGGAGCCGCCGGTCGACGGCGGCGGGCTGATCGCGGCCGCGCGCCGCGGGGACCCCGCCGCGCGCGACGTGATCGCCGGCGCCGCCGATGCCCTGGGCACCGCGCTGGCGGGCGCGGTCGCCCTGCTGGACCCGGAGCTCGTGCTCGTGGCCGGCGGCGTCGCCGACGCGCTCGACGTGCTCGAGGATGATCTCGCCGCCACGCTGCGGCGGCGCCTGCCCGCGCACCTGCGCGAGGTGCCCGTCCGCGCCGGCGCGTTCGGCGCCCGGGCCGGCATCGCCGGCGCGCTGCTGGCCGCCCGTCACGGGCCGACCTGGTGGGAGGTGGGGCGTTGACCCCCGGCACGCCGCTGCAGCCGCTCGATCGCAGCCGGCCCGAGCCGCTGTGGCACCAGCTCGCGGAGGCGCTGCGCGTCCGCATCACCAGCGGCGAGTGGCCGCCCGGCTTCCAGATCCCCACCGAGGACCAGCTCTGCGAGACGTTCGGCGTCAGCCGCATCACCGTGCGCCAGGGCGTCGCGCGGCTGGAGGCCGAGGGCCTGCTGCGCCGCGACCAGGGCCGCGGCACGTTCGTGCGGGACGCCCGCCTGATCGCCGGCGACTCGGGCCTGACGAGCTTCACCGAGGAGGTGCTGCGCCTCGGCGTGAGGGCCGGCTCGCGCATGATCGGCGTCGGCGTCGAGCCCGCCAGCGCCCGCGTCGCCGACGCGCTCGGGATCGAGGAGGGCGACGACGTCACCGTCGTGCGCCGCCTGCGCCTCGGCGACGGCTCGCCGATGGGCATCCAGACCGCGCACATCCGCACCGACCGCGCGCCGGACCTGGCCGAGCACGTCGGCGGCGTCGCCTCGCTGTACGAGCTGCTGCGGGAGCGCTACGGCATCGTGCCCGAGGAGGCGCGCGAGGTGTACCGGGTCGGCTCGGCCTCGCCGCAGGACGCCGAGATCCTCGAGATCGAGCCGGGCAGCCCCGTGTTCATCGTCGAGCGGACCACCGTCGACGCCCGCGGGCCGTTCGAGTTCACCGCCTCCACGATGCGCGGTGACCGCTACGAGATCCGCTCCACGCTGCGCACGTCGTACCACCGAGAAAGGACCCCCTGATGGCTGACCTGTACCTGTCCCGGCTGATCTCCCTGCTCGAGGAGGCCGGACGGGCCAACGCCGAGGCGCTCGCCGAGGCGGCCGACCGGTTCGCGTCGTCGATCGCCGACGGCGGGCTCGTCCACCTGTTCGGGTCGGGCCACTCGGTCCTCCCCTGCCAGGAGGCGTTCCCCCGCTACGGCAGCTTCGTCGGCCTCAACCCGCTCACCGACCCGCGCGTCATGTGGCACAACGTGCTCGGGCCGGGCGGCGTGCGCGAGCTGCTGTGGCTCGAGCGCACCGAGGGCTACATCGACAAGTTCCTCGCCCACCAGCCCATCAACGCCGGCGACTCGCTGATCGTCTACAGCCACAGCGGCCGCAACGCCGCCGGCATCGAGACCGCGCTGTACGCCAAGGAGCGCGGCGTGTTCGTCGTCGCCGTCACCTGCAAGGCGATGCTCGACCAGCCCGCCTCGCACTCCTCGGGCCAGCGGCTGGCCGACGTGGCCGACGTCGTGATCGACACCCGCGCGCCGGTCGAGGACGCGATCGTGCCCGTCGACGGTTGGTCGCGGCCGGTCGCGGGAAGCTCGACGGTCATGGCGATGGCCCTCACCCACGAGCTGATCGCGCGCACGGCGACCAGCCTGGCGCGGCGGGGCATCGAGCTGCCGACGTTCGCGTCGCCGACCGTGCCGGGCGTGACCCTGCACGACACCGACGAGGTGTACGGGGTCTACCGCGAGCGGATGCTCGAGGCCAGCCGGCGCCATCTGCCCGCCTTCCAGGCCGCCATGCAGGGATGACGGCGCCGCTCGGCGCCGCGATGGAGGCCGAGATCGGGGAGACCGCCCGCGTCGCGGCAGACCTGATCGCCAGCGTCGGCGACCTCGCGCCGGCGCTGCGCGAGCGGCTCCCCGACCGGCTCGTCGGCGTGGCGACGATCGCGCGCGGCTCCTCCGACTTCGCCGCCGGCTACGGCCGCTACCTGCTGGAGCCGGCGCTGTCGGTGCCGGTCTGGTCGGCGGCGCCGAGCCTCGTGACCCGCTACGGCGTCCGCCCGCGCCTGGACGGCGTGCTGGCGATCGCCGTCAGCCAGTCGGGGCGCACGCCGGAGATCGTCACGGTGCTGGAGCGCAGCCGGGCCGGCGGCGCGGTCGGCGTCGCGATCACGAACGACCCCGGCAGCCCGCTCGCCGCCGCCGCCGACGTGACGATCCCGCTGCGCGCCGGCCCGGAGCGCGCGGTCCCGGCGACGAAGACGTTCACCGCGACGCTGCTGGCCTTCGCGCTGCTGGCCGCCGAGCTCGACGCGACCGGCCGCTCCGCCGTCGACGGGCCCGCGGTCGTGGCGGCGCTGGAGGCGGCGCTCGCCCCGCCGCCGCCTGCCCTGGCCGAGCTGGCCGGGGTCCTCGCCGGCGCCGAGGTCGCCGTCCACCTCGGGCGCGGCGTCCTGCTGCCGATCGCGGGCGAGACGGCGCTGAAGCTCATCGAGACGACGTCGACCGCGCACCTGGCCTGGTCGACGGTCGACGTCCGCCACGGCCCGGTCGCGCTCGCCGTCCCGGGACGCCCGGTCGTCGTCCACCACGCGCGCGGGCCGGTGACCGCCGACGCGGCCGAGGACGTCGCCGCGCTGCGCGCCCGCGGGGTCGACGCGTGGGTCGTCGGCGACCCGCTGCCCGGTGCCCGCGCGACGATCCCGGTCCCCGGCGACCTGCCCGAGCGCCTGCGCCCGCTCGTCCACGCGGTCCGCCTCCAGCAGCTGGCGCTCGCGACCGCCCGCGCCCGCGGGGTCGACCCGGACGCGCCGCCGGGGCTGAGCAAGGTCACGCCGACCGGGTGAGGCCGCCCTCAGCCGGCCTCGGCGCCCGCGGCGCAGGCCGGGCAGGCGGCGAGGCGGCGGTCGGCGACGAACACGATCCCGAGCGCGACGACGGTCATCGCCGCGCCCGCCCAGATCGGGCCGGTGTAGCCGAGGTCGGCGTCGATCGTCAGGCCGCCGAGCCAGGCGCCGAGCGCGTTGCCGACGTTGAAGGCGGCGATGTTCGCGCCCGAGGCGAGCGTGGGCGCGCGCCCGGCCCGGGCCATGATCCGCATCTGGTAGGCGGGCGCGGGCAGGAACCCGGCCGCGCCGAGGAGGAGCATCGCGGCGACGGCCGCGACCGGGCTGCCGGCGGTCAGCGCGAACAGGGCCAGCAGCGCGGCGAGCGCGGTGAGCCCGCCGACGAGCGAGCGGTGGATCGAGCGGTCGGCGGCGCGGCCGCCGAGGAGGTTCCCGGCGAACATGCCGATCCCGAAGAGGACGAGCAGCCACGGCACCGCCCCGTCCGGGAAGCCGGACACGTCGGTGAGCGTGAACGCCATGTACGTGAAGGCCCCGAACAGGCCGCCGAAGCCGAAGACGGTGATCGCCATCGACGCCCACACCTGGCCGCTGGCGAACGCGCCGACCTCGGCCCGCAGGTCGGCGCCCTCGGGGCGGCGGTCGGCGGCGCGCGGCAGCAGGAGCGCGAGCGCGGCGAGCGCGACGACGCCGATCGCGGTGATGGCCCAGAACGTGGCCCGCCACCCGAGCTGCTGGCCGAGCAGGGTCCCGAGCGGGACGCCGAGCACGTTGGCGACGGTCAGCCCGGTGAACATCGTCGCGATCGCGATCGGCAGCGTCGAGCGGGTCGGGGCGGTCGCGGTCATGGCGCGCGCCACTATACCGCGTCTGCAACTATCCGCGTGCGCGTCCTATCTGCGGCGGCCCTAGACTGGCCGCATGTGCATCGCCGACGACGACGTCGTCGAGGTCCGCGCGCAGGGGTGGCGGACGCTCGCCGCGCTGCACGGCCTCATCGAGGCGGCGCTCGAGCGGGCCCTGCAGGCCGAGCACGGCCTCTCCGTCGTCGAGTACACGGTCCTCGACGCGCTCTCCCGCCAGGACGGCTGGCACATGCGGATGCACCAGCTCGCGCGGGCGACGGCGCTCTCCAGCAGCGCGACGACGCGGCTCGTCAACCGCCTCGAGGACCGCGGCCTGCTGCGCCGCGTCCTCTGCCAGGACGACCGCCGCGGCATCTACACCGAGCTGACCGAGGCCGGCCACGCGCTGCTCGACGCCGCCCGCCCGACCCACGACGCCGTGCTGGCCGAGACGCTCGACGAGGCGCAGCGGCGCCCGGAGCTGGCGCCGATGGTCGAGGCCCTCGGCCGCCTCGCCGCGCCCGCCGGCGCCTAGCCGCCGTCGGCGGGCAGGATCCCGAGCGGCTCCATGAGCCGGGCCGCGTCCGCGGAGACGGTGACGTGGATCGCGCCCGGCTCGCGCACCCACGCGATCAGGTTCAGCGCGGTCAGCCGGTCGAGCAGGAACTGCAGCGCCCGCGCCTGGTCGCGGTCGGCGTAGTCGCGGGCGATGTCGAACGCGTAGCCGGTCGTGTGCAGCGAGTAGCCGTCGGTGGCCTGGATCTCGACCCCGGCCAGCTCGGCCTGGTACTCGGCGTCGCGGACCGTGCTCGTGACCCGCAGCGGGCGCTCGGCGCCCGAGATCGCCCGCACCCCGGCGCCGAGGTAGGCGAGGACGGCCAGGGCCTCGCGGCGCAGGCCGCGGTACGTCGCCGGCTCCTCGCCGAGCTCGGGGGCCAGCTCGCCCATCTGCGGGTCGATCCGCAGCCCGTGGCGGGCCAGCCAGCGGCGCGGCAGCGGCGCGACCTCGCCCGCGTCGCGCGCCTCCCGGAGCTCCTCGGGGTCGTCGTAGGGGTCGGTCTCGTCGGGCGGGTGGAGCGCCACCTCGGCCGAGTTGCGCTCGTTCATGAGCGCGGTGCGCCGCGCCAGCTCCTCGGGGTCCTCGCGGGCGAGCTCGAGGATCGCCTCCGCCGCGCGCACCCGCCACAGGTACGTCGCGGAGTCGTCGCCGAGCCCGTTGAGGAAGGCCCAGGCGTCGGCGTGGTGGGTCGGCGTCGTGTCGAAGTAGAGCTGGACGTAGGGGACGGTCCCCTGCCCGTAGCGGGCGAGCGCCGTCTGCAGGTTCCCGACGCCCATGTGGTAGGCGGCGACGGCGAGGTCGTCGCGGCCCAGCTGGTCGCGCGCGAACTCCAGGTAGCGGACCGCCCCGGCCAGCGCCTTCTCCGGGTTGAAGCGCTCGTCGACGCGCCGGCGCTGCGCGCGCAGCCGCTCGAGCCGCTCGGTCTCCCCGCGCCGCGCGGCGCGGTGCATCCGGCGGGTGATCCGCCGGCTCGCCTCGAGGTCGACGCGCATCCCGAGCAGGCTGCGGCCGGTCTCGGCCACGATCTGGACGAGGCCGACCGCGCCCGCGAGGTCGTCGGAGGCCTGCGCCTCCGGCCGGCCCGCGCTCTCGAGCAGGACCATCGCCTCGAGCGTGTCGGGGTCGACGCCGGTCCCGGCGGTCGCGGCCTCGATCGCCTCGCGCCACTGCATCGTCCGCTCGACCCCGGTGGCCAGCCCGTCGGCGGTGCGCGTGTAGAGCGCGTGCGCCCAGCCCTCGGCGGCCCGCGCCGCGTACTCGCCGGCGCGCTCCGGCGTCCAGGCCAGCGGGTCGCGCTCGGGCACCCCGGCCCCGGGGGCGAGCACGGGCGGCGGCGGCGCGGGGTCGTCGTCGCCGCCGCGCACGAGCAGCGTGACGGCGACGATGAGCGCCGCCAGCGCGGTGAGGGCGATGGCGATCCGGTGGGCGCGCACGGCGCCTCCCAGGGTGCCATGCCGGCCCGGCGGCCTCCCCGAGACCGCGGCCGGGCCCTACCCGGCGGCCACGAGCGCGCCGACCGCGTCGGCGAACGCCGCGTCGTGGCGGTCGACGTCGGCCTCGGTCGTGGCCGGCGACATGAGCGCCATCGCGTGGAACGGCGTCAGCAGGACGTCGCGGTTGGCGAGCGCCACGTGCAGGTAGTCGTCGAGCTCGGGGTCGTGGGCGGCCGCCGACGCCCCGCCGCTCGTCGGCGCCGGGCTCGTGAAGCGGACCTCCGCGCGGGCGCCGAGCTGGACGATCGACCACGGCAGCCCGTGGCGGTCGATCGTCGCGCGCACCCCGGCGACGAACCGGTCGGCGAGGGCGGTCATGCGCGCGAACGCGTCCTCGGTGAGGACGTGCTCGAGCGTCGCCCGCATCGCCGCGACCGACACCGGGTTGCCGGCCAGCGTCCCGCCGACCCCGCCCATGTCGACGAGGTCGAGGTCGTCGCGGGCGGCGACCCGCTCGGCCAGCTCGGCCGACAGCCCGTAGGCCCCGCAGGGGATGCCGCCGCCGATCGCCTTGCCGATCGTGATCGCGTCGGGCTCCAGCCCCCAGGCGGCGGTCGCGCCGCCCGGCCCGGCGCTGAACGTGTGCGTCTCGTCGTTGACGAGCAGGGTCCCGTGGGCCCGGGTCAGCTCGCGCACCGCCTCGAGGTAGCCGGGCTCGGGCAGGACGATCCCGATGTTGGTCAGCGCCGGCTCCATGACCATCGCGGCGACGTCGCCCTGGGCCAGCTCGCGCTCGAGCGCGTCGACGTCGTTGAACTCGACGACCCGGCTGGTCTGCGTCACGTCGCACGGGGCGCCGACGTTGCCCTCGCGGCTGCGCGGCCGCCCGTCGGGGCCGACGACGATGAGCGACTCGTCGACGCTGCCGTGGTAGCAGTAGCTGTGGAAGAGGACCTTCGGCCGCCCGGTCACGGCCCGGGCCAGCCGGATCGCCCACCGGTTCGCGTCGGTCGCCGTGAGCGAGAAGCTCCACAGCGGCAGCCCGAAGCGCCGCGCGAGCTCGGCGCCGACCCACTCGGCGTCCTCGGTCGGCAGCATCGCGGTGGCGCCGCCGAGCTCGCCGAGCCGGCGCTGGACCGCCTCGACGGTCGGGGCGGGCGAGTGGCCGGCCATCGCGCCGGTGTCGCCGAGGCAGAGGTCGAGGAGGTCGTGGCCGTCGAGGTCGCGGACGTGGGCGCCGCGGGCGCGGTCGAGGTAGAGCGGGAAGCCGCCCGCCGTCTTGTTCATCCACGTCATCGGGACGCGGCCGAAGAGGTGGGTGGCCCGCTCGTAGGCGGCGCGCGAGCGCGGGTTGCGCGCGCGGAACGTCTCGCGCTCGCGGGCGAGCAGGTCGGCCAGGCCGTCGCGGGAGATCTCGGTCGTGCTCATCGGGTCGTCACATCGAGCGGGTCGAGAGGTCCGGTGCGCGGCGTCGCCGGCCGGGGTCGCGTCCGCCGGTCCGCCGCCGCGCGGGTCATGATGATGATCTGATCATAAACTGGCGCCCAGGCGCGTGCGCAGCGCGGCGCGGATCGGGGCGCGCAGCCCGAAGACCGAGAGGACGAGCGCCTCGCGGGCCGAGCGCTCGGCCAGCCCGCCGGCGACGACGGCGCGCGCGCCCTCGACGGTCATGAGCGCGGCGGCGGCCCGGATCGCGAGCTCGGCGCTGGCGGCGCGGGCCTCGACGATCGCCGCGCCGGCCGGGTCCTCGAGCGCGGCGTCGGCGGCCTCGCGCACCGCGGCGAGCTCGGCGTCGAGCGGGCTCGGGCCGATCGCCGCGCAGCAGCGGGCGGCGACGCCGAGCGACAGCGCGGCGTGGACCCGCGCGGTGCCGGGGGCGAGCCCGGGCGGCTCCGGCGGCGGCGCGATCTCGAGCACGCGCGCGTCCTCGACGAGGACCCCGTCGAAGCGCGCGCGGACGGTCGCGCTCGCGTCGAGCCCGAGGAGGCGCAGCCGCTCGACGGTCAGGCCGCCCTCCTCGCGCGCGTCGACGAGCGCCCACACGACGCGGTCCTCCGGGTCGCGCGCGGCGGTGCGCAGGACGTCGACGTGGCCCCAGCCGGTGATCCACGGGGTGACGCCGTCGAAGCGCCAGCCGCCGTCGACGCGGGTCGCGCGCAGGCTCGCCGGACCGGGGAGGGCGGCGCCGGTGAACGCGGCTCCGGCGCGCCGCTCGCCGCGGCGCAGCGGCTCCAGCCAGGCGTCGCGCAGCGCGTCGGGCTCGCGGTGGGCGACCGCGGTCAGCGCGCCGACGTGCTGCATCCACACGAACGCGGTCGCCGCGCACCCGGCGGTGAGCGTCTCGGCCACCGCGCACACCTCGCCCAGCGGCTCGCCGTCGGCGCCGAGCGCGTAGAGGCCAGCCTCGGCGAGCGCGTCGAAGTGGCCGGGCGGCAGCGTGCCGCGGGCGTCGGCCTCGGCCGCCGCGGGGGCGAGCAGGTCGTCGGCGAGGCGGCGGGCGGCGGTGAGCGGGTCGGGCACGCTGCGGAAGCTTGCCAGCCCGCGGGCGGCGGCGGCCCGTTCGCGCGCGCCGCGAGCGCGCCGCGCGGCCCGTCGCCGGCCCGCCGCCCTGGCCGCGACGCCGCCGAGGGCCTACGATGGTCGGGTGGAGGGGATGGCAGGCACCGTCGCGCCCGCGTTCGGGGAGCTCGAGCAGCACCGCCGCGAGCTGCGCGCCTACTGCTACCGGATGCTCGGCTCGCCGTTCGACGCCGACGACGCGGTCCAGGACACGCTGCTGCGCGCCTGGCGCGCGCGGGACCGCTTCGAGGGCCGCGCCGCCGTGCGCTCGTGGCTGTACCGGATCGCCACGAACGTCTGCCTCGACATGCTCAACGCGCGCAAGCGCCGCGCGCGCCCGATGGACCTGGGGCCGGCCCGCCCGCCCGACGGCCCGATCGGCGAGATCCTGCCGGAGACGACGTGGATCGAGCCGGTGCCCGACGAGCTCGTCATCGCCGACGACGGCGACCCCGCCGCCGTGGCCGACGCGCGCGAGACGATCCGCCTCGCGTTCGTCGCCGCGCTCCAGCACCTGCCGCCGCGCCAGCGCGCCGTCCTCATCCTCTGCGAGGTCCTGCGCTGGAAGGCGGCCGAGGTCGCCGAGCTGCTCGACACGAGCGTCGCCTCGGTCAACAGCGCCCTCCAGCGCGCCCGCGCCACGCTCGAGCGCCGCGAGATGGTCGCCGACGACCTCGCCCCGACCGTCGACGCGGCCGACCGCGAGCTGCTGGAGCGCTACGTCGCCGCGTTCGAGCGCTACGACATCGAGGCGCTGACCGACCTCATCCGCGAGGACGCGATCCAGTCGATGCCGCCCTACGAGCTGTGGCTGGAGGGCCGCGACGACATCTTCGGCTGGTGGTGGGGCCCGGGGATCGGCTGCAAGGGGTCGCGGGTCGTGCCGGCCGGCACGGCCAACGGCCTCCCCGCCTTCGGCCAGTACAAGCCGAGCCCGGACGGCGGCTACGCCCCGTGGGCGCTCCAGGTCGTGCGCGTCCAGGACGGCGGGATCCGCGAGCTGACGTTCTTCCTCAGCACCGAGCGGCTCTTCCCGCTGTTCGGCCTGCCCGAGCGCCTCGACGCCTAGCCCGCGTCGTCGTCGGCGGGCAGGACGTCGCGCAGGCCCATGAGGTCGAGCAGCTCGCGCAGCTCGCGCGAGGCGCCGAGCAGGCGCACCTCGCAGCCGGTGCGGCGCGCCGCGAGCTGCAGGCGGCACAGCGCGTCGGCGGTGACCGCGTCGGCCGGGACCGTGCGCACGTCGCAGCGGGCGACGGCCGGGGCGGCCGCCGTCAGCGCCGCGCACACCCGCTCGCACAGCCCGGGCAGGTCGGACCGGGCGATCGGGCCGCGGATCACCAGCAGGATCGAGCTCGGCGGGCGGGCGGCCATGTCGATTGGACCCCGGCCGCCCGCCGAAGTCATCGCGGGGCGCGCTACCCGCCGTCGCCCGGCGCGCCGTACCAGGCGGCGCGCCAGCGGCGCATCTGCTCGATCTCGCGCGACTGGGCCTCGACGATCGCGCGCGCCATCCGCTGCAGGCGCGGGTCCTCGCCCTCGTCCAGCAGCCGCCGCGCCATCGCGATCGCGCCCTCGTGGTGGGGGATCATCGCGTCGATGAAGGCGCGGTCGAACGGCTCGGCCGTCTCCAGCTCCACCGGGTCCGTCGCCATGCCCGTCTCGTCGTCGCTCATGCCCATGCCGGCGTCCGGCTCGGGCAGGTCGCGGGCGATCGCGTCGAGCTCGGCGACCTCGGCGCGCTGGGCGCCGACGATCGCGTCGGCGAGCGCCCGGATCTCCGGGTGCTCGGCCCGGGCCTGCGCGGTGCGGGCCATCGCGATCGCGGCCCCGTGGTGGGCCTTCATGTCGGCCACGAACGCGGCGTCGGCCTGCGCGCGGTCGTCGCGGCCGGCGGTGACGGCGACGGCGACGACCGCGGCGACGGCGGCGGCGACCGCGAGCGCGGGGCCGACGCGGCGCAGGACGGCGCCGGCGGAGCGCGGCGGGGCCGGGGCGTCGGCGCGCAGGCTGCGGACGTCCCGCAGCCGCAGCGCGTTGAGGACGACCGAGACGCTGGAGAACGCCATCGCGGCCCCGGCGACGATCGGGTTCAGGAGGCCGGCGGCGGCGAGCGGCAGCGCCGCGATGTTGTAGCCGAAGGCCCAGCCGAGGTTCTGCCTGATCGTGCGCAGCGTCGCGCGCGACAGGCGGATCGCGTCGGCGGCGCCGCGCAGGTCGCCGGAGACGAGCGTCAGGTCGGACGCCTCGATCGCGACGTCGGTGCCGGTGCCGATGGCCAGGCCGAGGTCGGCCTGGGCGAGCGCGGGCGCGTCGTTGACCCCGTCGCCGACCATCGCCACGACGCGGCCGTCGGCCTGCAGCCGGCGCACGACGTCGGCCTTGCCGGCCGGCAGCACCTCGGCGATCACCTCGTCGATGCCGACCTCGGCGGCGACGGCCCGGGCGGTCGTCGCGTTGTCGCCGGTGAGCAGCACGGGGCGCAGGCCGAGCGCGCGCAGGGCGGCGACCGCCTCGGCCGACGTCGGCTTGACCGCGTCGGCGACGGCGAGCACGGCGCGGGCGCGGCCGTCCCAGCCGGCGGCGATCGCCGTCCGGCCCTGCCCCTCGGCCGCCGCGCGCGCCGCCTCCAGCTCGGGCGGCAGCGCCATCCCGCGCTCGGCCAGCAGCGCCGGGCGCCCGACGACGACCGCATGGCCCTCGACCGCGCCCTCGACGCCGAGCCCCTCGCGGTTGGCGAAGCCCTCGACGGCGGGCAGCGGCCCCGCGTCGCGCGCGGCGGCGGCGATCGCCCGCGCGATCGGGTGCTCGGAGGCGTCCTCGAGCGCCCCGGCCAGGCGCAGCGCCCGCGCGCGGTCCTCGCCGTCGGCGACGGCGACGTCGACGAGGCTCATGCGCCCGGTCGTGACCGTCCCGGTCTTGTCGAGCACGATCGTGTCGACCCGCCGCGTCGACTCCAGCACCTCGGGCCCCTTGATGAGGAGGCCGAGCTGGGCGCCGCGGCCGGTGCCGACCATGAGCGCGGTCGGCGTCGCCAGGCCGAGCGCGCACGGGCAGGCGATGATGAGCACGGCGACGGCGGCGGTGAACGCGAAGCCCGCGCCCTCGCCCGCGATCAGCCAGCCGGCGAGCGTCGCGGCGGCGATGAGGATGACGGCCGGGACGAACACGGCCGAGACGCGGTCGGCCAGCCGCTGGACCGGCGCCTTGCCGCCCTGCGCCTCGGCGACGAGCCGGGCGATCTGGGCCAGGGCGGTGTCGGCGCCGACGCGCGTGGCGCGCACGACGAGCCGCCCGCCCGCGTTGACCGTCGCGCCGGCGACCTCGTCACCAGGGCCGACCTCGACCGGGACGGGCTCGCCGGTGAGCATGCTCATGTCGACGGCCGAGACGCCCTCCTCGACGACCCCGTCGGTGGCGACCTTCTCGCCCGGGCGGACGACGAAGCGGCGGCCGACGCGCAGCTCGCCGATCGGGACGCGGGTCTCGCGGCCGTCGTCGTCGAGGACGGCGACGTCCTTGGCCCCGAGCTCCAGGAGCGCGCGCAGGGCGGCCCCGGCGCGGCGGCGGGCGCGCGCCTCCAGCCAGCGGCCGAGGAGGATGAGCGTCGTGACGACCGCGCCGACCTCGAGATAGATGTCGTCGGTCCCGCCGCCGCGCTCGGGGACGAGCTCGAACGGCATCCGCATCCCCGGCTCGCCGGCGTCGCCGAGGAAGAGCGCGTACAGCGACCACAGCCAGGCGGCGAGGACGCCGAGGCTGACGAGCGTGTCCATCGTCGCGGCGCCGTGGCGCAGGTTCTGCCAGGCGGCGCGGTGGAACGGCCAGGCGCCCCACAGGATCACCGGCGTGGCGAGCTGGAGGCTCAGCCACTGCCAGTTGTCGAACTGCAGGGCCGGGATCATCGCCAGCGCGAGCACGGGCGCCGACAGGACGGCGGAGGCGATCAGGCGCCGGCGCAGGGCGGCGGCCTCGTCGGGCGGCTCGGGCGCCGTGTCCGCGCCGGCGCCGTCGTCGGCGGGCGCCGGGAGCGTGGCCCGGTAGCCGGCGGCGGCGACCGCGTCGAGCAGGTCCTCGGGCCGCGCGGCGTCGGGGTCGTAGTCGACGGAGGCGCGCTCGGTCGCGTAGTTCACGGTGGCCGAGACGCCGTCCAGGCGGTTGAGCCGCCGCTCGATGCGGGCGGCGCACGACGCGCACGTCATGCCGGTGATCGGCAGCTCGACGTGCTCGGTCCGGGGCGTCTCGGGCATGGCCGCGCCTCAGGCGACGTCGTAGCCCGCCTCGTCGATGGCGGCGCAGACGGCCGCGTCGTCGACGGCGGTGCCGGTGACGGTGACGCGCTTGGCGTCGAGGTCGACGTCGACCTGCTCGACGCCGGCGACCTTCGACACCTCGGCGGTGATGGCGGCGCGGCAGTGCTCGCAGCTCACGCCGGGGACGGCGTAGGTGAGGGCGGTGGTGCTCATACCCCTGGAGGGTATCAGCAAATACCTGGTGGGGGTATCATCGGCGCATGGCGACCGAGTCGACCCCGAGCCGGGGCTACAGCGCGACCAAGGACCAGCTGCTCACGCGGCTGCGTCGCATCGAGGGCCAGGTGCGCGGGATCGAGCGCATGGTCGAGGAGGACCGCTACTGCATCGACGTCCTCACCCAGATCTCCGCCGTCCAGGCCGCGCTCGACAAGGTCGCCCTCGGGCTGCTCGACCAGCACGCCCGCCACTGCGTCGTCGGCGGTCACGGCGAGGGCGGGCCCGAGGCGCTCACCGACGAGCTCATGGCCGCGGTCGGCCGCCTCATGCGCCGCGGCTGACGGCGCCCCGCGGCGCGACGGGCCCCCGGGGCCGCAAGTAGGCTCCCCGGCGGGTCCGAGTCAAGGAGGCTGCATGGGTACCACCGGAGGGAACCGCGCGAGCGGCTGGGTGTCGTTCGTCGCCTGCTACCTGCTGATCGCGGGCGTCCTCAACGTGCTGTGGGGCGCGGCGGCGCTGGCCGAGAAGCGCCACTTCGCCGAGGACGGGCTGATCTGGTCGACGCTCGGCACCTGGGGCTGGATCGTCCTGATCGTCGGGGTCGTGCAGCTGGTCGGCGCCGGCCTCGTGCTCGCCCGCCGGGTCGCCGGCGCGGTCATCGCCGCCTCGCTCGGCTTCGTCGGGCTGCTCGCGAACTTCCTGGCCATCGGCGCCTATCCGATCTGGTCGGTGATCATGCTCGCCGTCAACGGGCTGATCGTGTGGGCGGCCACCGTCCACAGCGACGAGTTCATCTGATCCCGCCCGGTCCGGGCGCGCTCGGCCGTGCGCCCGGACCCCGGATCCGGGCGAACCCCGGATCAGGATCGTCGCGGACGGCCGATGCGGGCTGGCCGCCGCCGCCGTAGCGTCGCGGGCGAACGGCAACGATCGGAGGAGGTCCGAGATGGCCACCACGATGACCCGCTGGCGCCCGTTCGCCGAGCTGGAGGACATGCGGCGCCGGATGGAGCGGATGTTCGAGGATCTCGGCGACGGCAACGGCCGGCGCTGGACCCTCGCGATCGACCTCGTCGAGCGCGACGACCGGTACGTCATGCGCGCCGACGTCCCCGGGATCAGCCCCGAGGACGTGAAGATCGAGGTCGATGACGACGTCCTCACCGTCTCCGCCCAGCACGAGGAGTCCGCGGAGGAGCAGGACGGCACCTACGTCCGCCGCGAGCGCCGCTACGGCTCGTTCTCGCGCTCGATCACCCTGCCCAAGGGCGTCGGCCCCGACGACATCGAGGCCACCTGCAAGGACGGCGTCCTCGAGGTGAGCTTCCCCAAGCCGAAGGAGGAGGAGCGCAGGCCGGTCACGATCACGCCGAAGGCGGCGTAGCCGGGCCGGGGCCGCGCCGGCCGGGTTGACCGGCGCGGCGCCGCTCGGGTAGCGTCGGGGCGTCGCAGGGGACGTGCCGCCGACCCGCCGTGCGCGGGGACGAGGCAACCGAACCATGACCAGGCGCTTCCTCGTCCTCGCCCCGGTCCTGGCGGCCCTGGCCGCCCCGCCGCCCGTGTCCGCGGCCCGGCCCGACTGGCGCGCGTGCGGCGACGGCTTCCAGTGCGCGACGCTGCCGGTCCCGCGCGACTGGGCGCGGCCCGGCGGCGCCCGGATCGGCCTGTCGCTCATCCGCCTGCCCGCGTCCCGTCCCGGCCCGGGGCGGACCCGCTCGCTGCTCGTGAACTTCGGCGGCCCCGGCGCCAGCGGCGTGACGTCGCTGCGCCAGGCCGGCCCGCTGCTGCGCGCCGCCACGCGCGGGCGGATGCACGTCGTCAGCTGGGACCCGCGCGGCGTCGGCGAGAGCGCGCCGATCCGCTGCCCCGAGGGCAACGACGCCTTCTACGACGCCGACCCGGCCGCGCCGGAGGGGCTGGCGGCGATGGCGGCCGCCGTCCGCGAGCGCGCCGCCGCCTGCGTCGCGCGCCACGGCCGCTGGCTCGGCCTCATCGGCACCGACCAGACCGTCCGCGACCTCGACGCGATCCGCGCCGCCGTCGGCGACCGCCGCGCGACGTTCCTCGGCCTCTCCTACGGGACCCGGGTCGGCAGCGTCTACGCGCAGACGTTCCCGCGGCGCGTCCGCGCGATGGTCCTCGACGGGAACATGCCGCCGGTCTCGACCGTCACGAGCGTGTCGATCGGGCTGGCGTCGGCGTTCGAGGGCGGCCTCGACGAGTACGTCCGCCGCTGCGCGCGGGCGGCCGACTGCCCGCTCGGCCCCGACCCGGCGGCCGGCTGGGACGAGATCGCGGCGCGGCTGCGGGCCGATCCGCCCGTCGTGCCCGGCACCGGCGGGCGGCGGCTGACGATCGGCCTGTTCAACCAGGTGACGCTCGCCCTCATCATCAACTACCAGGGCTCGAGCGGCGCCGCCGGGGCGGCGATCGCCGAGTACCGCCGCACCGGGGACCCGACCGCCCTCTACGAGCTCGGCAGCGCGATCGCCGGCGGCCGGCGGCCCGACGGCTCGTACGCGACGAACGGGACCGAGACGTTCCAGTTCATCAACTGCCTGGACTGGCAGGACCGCCCGACCCCGGCGCAGGTCGCGGCGACGGCCGGGTCCGTCCGCGGCGTCGCCCCGCGCCTGGGCGCGTTCGGCGTCGCCTTCGCGATGATGGGCTCGACCGCCTGCCCGGTCCCGCCGCGGCCGGTGCCGCCGATCAGCAGCGACGCGATCCCGCCGGTGCTCCTCGTCGGCAACGCCAACGACGCCGAGACGCCGCTCGCCAACAGCCAGGAGATGGGCCAGGCGCTGCGCGGCTCGCGCCTGCTCGTCTGGCGCGGGATGGGGCACACCGCGATCACGACGTCCCCGTGCGTGGCCCGCATCGCGGGCCGCTACCTGCTGACCCGGGCGCTGCCGCCGGTCGGCGCGACCTGCCCGGACCGGCCGCTGGACTGAGGCCCGCGCGCAGGAGGACGGGCCCGCAACGGCGAAACCCCCGCCGTGGCGGGGGTTTCGGGTGATGGAGCTAGCCGGACTCGAACCGGCGACCTCCTGGGTGCGATCCAGGCGCTCTCCCAGCTGAGCTATAGCCCCGGGCTGGCCTAGTGTAGCCAGGGATC
>JADGIB010000201.1 GCA_019683665.1 Solirubrobacteraceae bacterium | reverse complement strand
CGCCGGGGTCGGCGTCGGCCCACGTCGGGCGCACCCGGACCGCGCCCGGGGGCGCGCCGGACGGCGGGGCCGGAGCGGAGGCGGAGGCCGCGCGGGCGGGCGCGGGCGCGCGCAGCGCCAGCCAGGCGATCCCGCCGAGCACGGCGATCGCGGCGACGAGCCCCGGGCGGTCCCACGGCCACGGGTCCCCGGCGGCGGCCGCGATCCCGGCGAGGACGAGCACGGCGGCCCCGGCGACCGCGGCGGCGCGCTCGCGTGGGCCGCCCGCCATGCGGACGAGCGGCTCGCCGCCGCCCTCCTCGGGCAGGACGAGCGCCGCGGCGACGTAGGCGACGAGCCCGAGGCCGCCGAGGGCGGCGAGGACGACGGCGGCGACGCGGACGGCGGTCGGGTCGAGACCGGCCGCGCGGGCGACGCCGCCGCACACCCCGGCGACGACCCGGTCCTCGCGGCTACGCTGGATGGACCTGGGCATCTGCATGGGGTGAGCATCGCGCGGCGCCCCGCGGGGAACCATCCGGGAAGACCCGATGGGACCCCGACGACCCCCGAGAGCCGCTGGGGCCCACTGGTAGACTGAGAAGCGCCCGCGATAGGACCCGCCGCTCAGTTTCGACCGCGTTCAGGTCGATATCCCGGGCAGCGGGTAGTTCACCGTCCCCCCACGCACCACACCCAGCGCCGCCCAGTAGGAAGGACGTATCCCATGTTCGAGCGATTTACGGAACGAGCCCGCCAGGTGGTCGTTCTCGCGCAGGAGGAGGCGCGGACGCTCAAGCACAACTACATCGGGACCGAGCACATCCTCCTCGGCCTCCTGCGCGAGGAGGAGGGCCTCGCGGCCCGTGTGCTCGAGTCGCTCGACATCACCGTCGAGCGCGTGCGGGCGCAGGTCGTGCGGATCGTCGGCTCCGGCGAGGAGGTGACGTCGGGCCAGATCCCGTTCACCCCGCGCGCGAAGAAGGTGCTCGAGCTGGCCCTGCGCGAGGCGCTCAGCCTGGGCCACAACTACATCGGGACCGAGCACATCCTGCTGGGCCTCGTCCGCGAGAACGAGGGCGTCGCGGCGCGCATCCTTCTCGACTTCGACGCTGACTCCGAGAAGATCCGCAACGAGGTCATCCGGATGCTGTCGGGCCCCGGCGGCCGCCGCCAGGGCAGCGGCGCCGGCGCGGCCGCGGCGGGCGCGGGCGGCGCCCAGGGCGAGGGGAAGAAGTCGTCCAAGCTGCTGGACCAGTTCGGCCGCAACCTGACGAAGCTGGCCGCCGAGGGCAAGCTCGACCCGGTCGTCGGCCGCGAGACCGAGATCGAGCGGATCATGCAGATCCTCTCGCGCCGCCAGAAGAACAACCCGGTGCTCATCGGCGAGCCGGGCGTCGGCAAGACCGCGGTCGTCGAGGGCCTCGCCCAGCGGATCACGAACGCCGACGTGCCCGAGCTGCTGAAGGGCAAGCAGATCTACACGCTGGACCTCGCCGCCCTCGTCGCCGGCTCGAAGTACCGCGGCGAGTTCGAGGAGCGCCTCAAGAAGGTGATGAAGGAGATCACCCAGCGCGGCGACATCATCCTGTTCATCGACGAGCTGCACAACCTCGTCGGGGCGGGCGCCGCCGAGGGCGCGATCGACGCCGCGTCGATCCTCAAGCCGGCGCTGGCCCGCGGCGAGCTGCAGACGATCGGCGCGACGACGCTCGACGAGTACCGCAAGTACCTCGAGCGCGACGCCGCGCTGGAGCGCCGCTTCCAGCAGATCCGCGTCGACCCGCCGTCGATCGAGGAGACCGTCCAGATCCTCAAGGGCCTGCGCGACCGCTACGAGGCCCACCACAAGATCACGATCACCGACGAGGCGCTCGAGGCCGCGGCGGAGCTCAGCGACCGCTACATCAGCGACCGCTTCCTGCCCGACAAGGCGATCGACCTCATCGACGAGGCCGCCGCCCGCATGCGCATCAAGTCGATGACCTCCCCGCCCGTCTACCGGGAG
Source organism: Solirubrobacteraceae bacterium (assembly GCA_019683665.1). Lineage (GTDB taxonomy): Bacteria > Actinomycetota > Thermoleophilia > Solirubrobacterales > Solirubrobacteraceae > Capillimicrobium. Next base: position 4,793 of record JADGIB010000201.1, on the reverse strand, counting down.
CTGGAGGAGGAGATCGAGAAGACGCGGCGCCAGAAGGAGGCCGCGATCGAGGCGCAGGAGTTCGAGAAGGCCGCCAACCTCCGCGACCAGGAGCGGCGCCTGACGAACAAGAAGCGCGAGCTCGAGGAGCAGTGGGAGCAGGGCGAGTCCGGCGAGCGCCCCTCGATCGGCGAGGAGGAGATCGCGGACATCGTCTCGATGTGGACAGGCATCCCGGTCTTCAAGCTCACCGAGGCCGAGACGGCGAAGCTGATGCGCATGGAGGAGGAGCTCCACAAGCGCGTCATCGGCCAGGAGGCCGCCGTCGAGGTCATCTCGAAGGCGATCCGCCGCTCGCGCGCGGGCCTGAAGGACCCGAAGCGGCCGACCGGCTCGTTCATCTTCCTCGGGCCCTCGGGCGTCGGGAAGACCGAGCTGGCGCGGACGCTCGCCGAGTTCCTGTTCGGCGACGAGGACGCGATGGTGCGCATCGACATGTCCGAGTACATGGAGAAGCACGCCGTCTCGCGCCTGGTCGGCTCGCCTCCGGGCTACATCGGCTACGACGAGGGCGGCCAGCTCACCGAGGCCGTGCGCCGCAAGCCGTACTCGGTGCTCCTGCTCGACGAGATCGAGAAGGCCCACCCGGACGTCTTCAACATCCTCCTGCAGATCCTCGAGGACGGCCGGCTGACCGACGCCCAGGGGCGGACGGTCGACTTCCGGCACGCGATCGTGATCATGACCTCGAACATCGGGGCGTCGGAGATCGCGCGCAACACGCCGCTCGGCTTCGCGGTCACCGAGGACGAGACGGGGATCACGTACGACGACATGAAGAACCGGATCATGGGAGAGCTGAAGAAGGTCTTCCGTCCGGAGTTCCTCAACCGCATCGACGACGTGATCGTCTTCCACAAGCTGCAGAAGGACGAGATCCGCCAGATCGTCGACCTCCTGCTCATGCGGATCCGCGGGTCGCTGGCCGAGCGCGAGCTCCAGCTCGAGCTGTCGGAGCCGGCCCGGGACTTCCTCGTCGACAAGGGCTGGGACCCGGCGATGGGCGCCCGCCCGCTGCGCCGCGCGATCCAGCGCTACATCGAGGACCCGCTCGCGGACTTCGTCCTGCGCAGCGAGCTGCAGCCGGGCCAGATCGTCCTGGCCGACGTCCCGCAGGGGCCGGAGAACGACGGGGCCGAGATCGAGCTGACGCTGCTCGACCGGGCGCCGGTCGCGGTCGGCGCCGAGGGCGGCGAGGAGGAGGGCGAGGAGCGCTCCGACGACGAGCAGCCGGCGTCGGGCGAGGGCGCGCCGCCCGCCCCGAGCGAGTAGCGGGCGCCACCGAGACCGAGTGTGGGACGAGGGCGGCCTGCGGGCCGCCCTCGTTCGCGTTCCGGCTAGCCTCGGCGGCGACATGGATGAGCCGATCGTCGAGATCAAGGTCCGCGACCACGGGCCCTACAAGGTGACCGGGCCGGTGCGGCTCGTCGACGCCGACGGCGGCGTGTTCGAGGTGCCCGAGGGGCGCGCGATCGCGCTGTGCCGCTGCGGGCACTCCCGGACGAAGCCGTTCTGCGACGCCTCGCACAAGGCGGCCGGCTTCGACGACTGCGTCCGCGCGGGGGACCGCCGGCCCTAGGGCCGGCGCCCGGTGCGGGTGCCGCCCCGCGGGCGGCACCCGGCGGCGTGCGGACGGGTAGGCCGGCGGCTGCCCGCCCCCCACGGCCAGCAGGCGGGCCGCGCGGCGGGCGAGCTCGACCGTCGCGCTGCGCAGGCCGTTGGGCTGGGTGATCGGCTCGGCGAAGCCGACGCGCGTCTCCGCGCGCCCGCGCGGCGTGTGGACGACGAGGTCGAGGCCGTAGCGGTCGGCGCGCAGGCAGCGCACTGCGGTCGCGTCCGTGTAGCCGGCGATCGCCTTGGCCATGTCGAGGAGCGCGTCCTCGTGGTCGTCGTTGAGGTGGGAGACCGCGTACGGCGCCGACGGGGCGACCGGGTCGGGCTCGGCGGCGTGGTAGGACTCGGCGTCGGCGGAGTCCATGCGGCCGAAGCCGCCGACCCAGCGCACGCGGTCGACGCGCAGGACGTAGATCGTGAAGTCGCCGTAGTCCATGAACGCGTGCGCGTCCTTGACCGCGGCGGCGTAGGCGGCGCGGGCGTCCTCGAGCTCGAGGCCCTCGGGCACCTCGGCGCGGCCGGCGAGCGTCACGCGGCCGGAGTCCAGCGGGTCGCTCTCGCCGGGGTCGGCGGCGACGACGAGGCTCGCGCGCGGGTCGCGCGGGATGTTGCGGCCGTGCTCGGCGAGCGTCGACAGGCAGAGCACCGGCGAGCCGTCGGCGAGCGTCCCGTAGGTGACGAACGAGCCCCACGGGTGGCCGTCCTTGCTCAGCGTCGCGAGCGTCGCGACGTTCGTGCCGGCGACGATCGTGCGCGCCTCCTCGGCCGCCGTGCGCCGGCGCACCTCGCCGACCGGCGGCTGCAGCGGTGGCGGCGGCGCGGGCTGGACCATCGAGGGCGGAACCTTGTGCGGATTGGGCGGGGCGGCGGTGTCGGTCACAGGAAGTCCGTTCTCGGTTCGGGGTGTGGCGTGGATCGGGGCATCCAGGCCCGGCGGCGACTTAGGTTACCCTAACGTCGCTGCCGCCAAGGAGATCCGACGCCCATGATCCTCGATCCGCCCACCGTTCGCCACATCGCGGCCCTGGCCGCCGTCGGCGGCGTCCTCGCCGCCGCCCCCGCCGCGGGTGCGCAGGACACCGTCATCGTCCTCAAGGGGCCCGGCGCGCGGGCGCTGGCCGACCAGGGCGTGCGCGTCGGCGCGGTCGCTCCGGCCCGGAAGCGGGCGCGGCGGATCACGCTGCCGCTGGGCGAGACGACGATCAGCGGGGCGACCGCGACGGTCCGCCAGCGCGGGGCGCTGCGCCTGCGCGCCGGCCGCCGCAGCGTCGTCCTGCGCGACCTGACCGTGACCGTCGGCCGCCGCTCGACCGTGTCGGCCCGCGTCGGCGGGCGCACCCGGACGGTCGCCGCGATCGACGCCCCGGCCGCGCGCCGCTCCGTCCAGCCGACCGGCACCTACGTGACCGAGGCGCCGCTGCGCCTCACCGCGTCGACCGTGCGGCTGTTGCGCCGCGAGCTGCGCCGGCCCGGCCTGCGCGGCGGGCGCCTGGGCACGATCGACCTCGAGGCCGCGACGACCCCGGCCCCGTCGGGCACCGAGATCCCCGGCGCCCCGGACGTCGTCACCGTCACCGGCCCGCCGACCCCCGGCGGCGGGACCGTCGCCGCCCGCCCGGCGGGCGCGGTGTCGATCACCGGCGGCACCGTCCACTGGTCGCCGCGCCAGTCCTGGCTCGGCTACCTGGAGTCCGGGGACGAGCCCGCCGGCGCGGTCCCGCCCGCGACGCTCGCGGACGGGACGTACGCGTTCCCGGTCACCGGCGGCTGGTACGACCCGGCCACCGGCGCGACCGTCGTCGACACCGCGGGCGGCACGGTCTTCCGCTATCCGACGCACTTCCTCGACATGCGCTTCGCGAACTGGACGTGGGACCTCGCGTCGCCGACCCCGAAGGCGGTCGCGACCGTCGAGCGCGCCACCGGCGTCAAGCCCGGCGTCGTCGGCTCCCGCCAGCCGATCCTGCTCCTGAAGCCGGGCGCGACCCGCCCGACGGTCGAGGGGTCGACGCTGACGTGGGCGTCGGTGCCGGCGACGCTGTCGGCCGAGGGCGTGCCGGTCTTCCGCGCCTACCTCTACGACACCGACCAGGGGTCGCTGACGATCTCGGCGACGCTCGGCTGATGCGGCTGGGGCGGGTCATCGCGCTCGCGCTCGCCCTCGCGGCGGGCGTGGCCGTGCCCGCCCACGCGGCCCCCGGCCTCGTCTTCGACGTCAACGGCGAGCAGCGGACGGTCGGGGCCGACGTGATCGCGGCCAACGCCGACGTGCCGCCGACGGTCTACGTCGTCGACGGCCGCCCGCGCGAGCTGACCGGCCTGTCGCTGCGGCGCGCGGTCGCGCTCACCGGCGCCGACCCGGACTCGATCACCGCGGTCACGATCGACGGGACGCTCCAGTTCCTCACCTCGGAGCCGAGCGACCTCGCCGTGCCGCCGCCGTTCCCGGAGGGGCCGGCGCTCGTCTGGATCGACGAGCAGGGGCGCACGAACGTCCTGCGGCCCGCGAGGGACGGCCGGCCCGCCGAGCTGCGGACGTCGGCCCCGGGCCAGCCGCTGCAGGCCCGCCTCGACGGGGTGACGCTCATCGACGTCGGGATCATCGCGCCCAGGCAGCGGGTGAAGGTCGGCGAGCGGGTGAAGCTGTTCACGAGCTCGACGGCCGACCCCGGCGCGACGTACACCTGGGACTTCGACGACGGGACGACCGGCACCGGCGAGGACGTCGTCCACCGCTTCACGCGGCCGGGCCGCTACCGCGTCACCGTCACCGTCTCCGACGGCCAGGGCGGCGGCGGGACGTCGGAGCCGGTGACGATCGTCGTCGGCGACCCGGACGCGGCGCGCACGGACGACGATGACCGGCGGGACCGCCCCCGCGGCGGCGGAGGAGGCGGCGGGACCGGCGCGGCGACCGGGGCCGGCGGCACCGGCGCGGCCGGCGGGAGCGGCACGGCGGGCGGCACGGGCGCGGCCGGCGGGACCGGCGCGGCCGGCGGCGGCGCGGATGCGCCCGCGGCGCCGGCGGCGCCCGCAGCGCCCGCGCCCGAGGCGGCTCCTCCCGCCCCCGAGCCGGAGCCCGAGCCCGAGCCGCAGCGGCGGCGGCGCCCGCGCGACCGCGAGGACGCCCCGGCCCAGCC
>JADGIB010000200.1 GCA_019683665.1 Solirubrobacteraceae bacterium | reverse complement strand
CGCGGCCGCCGCCCCCGGGGGCGGCGGCGCCGCGCCGGGGCGCGGCGCCGCGGCCCCCCCCCCCCCGCCGCGCGCGCGGTCGCGCGGCGGCCCGGCACGGGGAATTTCCCCACGCGTCGTCCGTTTGGGCTAGGCTGCGCGGCGAAAGGGTTGGGAGGAGCCCAACCACCAGAGCCGTGCCAGCGCCGCGCAGGAGACCTCCGCGTTCGCAGCACATGACCGTGGAGGACCCCATGGCCACCGGAACCGTCAAGTGGTTCAACGACGACAAGGGCTTCGGCTTCATCAGCCCGGATGAGCCCGGCAAGGACCTGTTCGTGCACTACAGCGGCATCAGCGCGGACGGGTTCCGCACGCTGGCGGAAGGAGCGCGGGTCTCGTTCGAGTCCGAGGACGGACCGAAGGGCCCGAAGGCCGTCGACGTCCGCCCGCTGTGATGGGCCCCGGCCCGGCGTCGCCCGTCCCGGCGGGTGACGTCGAGCCGGTCGTCAACGAGACGCGCGACCGGATCATCACGGGCCTCGTCACCGCCCTGCCGATCGTCTCGCTCGGCGTCGTCGCCTGGCAGGCGTGGGGCGGCTGGCTGCACTGGCAGGACCTCGTCGTCTTCGGGGTGATGTACGCGATCACCGGGCTCGGCATCACGGTCGGGTTCCACCGGCTGTTCACGCACCGCAGCTTCAAGACGACGCGGGGCGTCCGCGCCGCGCTGGCGATCGCCGGCTCGGCCGCGATCGAGGGGCCGATCGTCTCCTGGGTCGCCGACCACCGCAAGCACCACGCGTTCTCGGACCGGCCCGGCGACCCGCACAGCCCGCACGTCGACCACGGCCACGGCTGGCTGGGCGCGCTGCGCGGCCTGCTGCACGCCCACGTCGGCTGGCTGTTCGTCCACACCCAGCGCGGGCTGAAGACGCGCTACGCGCCGGACCTGCTCAAGGACCCGGTCGTCGCGTTCGTCGACCGCACGTTCCTGTGGTGGGCGGCGGCCGGGCTGGCCCTGCCGGCCCTGCTCGGCTTCCTGCTCGTCGGGACCTGGCAGGCGGCGCTCACCGGCCTGCTGTGGGGCGGGCTGGTGCGGATGTTCGTCGTCCACCACGTCACGTTCGCGATCAACTCGCTGTGCCACTTCTTCGGGCGGCGCGACTACGTCACCGAGGACGAGTCGCGCAACCTCGCCTGGCTGGCGCCGCTGTCGTTCGGCGAGGCGTGGCACAACAACCACCACGCGTTCCCGACGGCCGCCTTCCACGGCATGCGCCGCTGGCAGATCGACCCGTCGGCGTGGGTGATCCGCGGCCTGGAGCGGGCCGGGCTGGCCTGGGACGTCGTGCGTCCGCGGCCGGACCGCCTCGCGGCCAAGGCCGCCGCCTGAGCGTCGAGCGGCGCGGCGCCAGCCGCGCCGCGGCGCGCGATCCGTTTCCCGCGCGCACCGGGCGGGTACGGATCGCGTGCCGTGAGACGCCCGCTCCTCCTGCTCGCCTCGGTCGCCGCGCTCGCCGCGGTCGCCGGGTGCGGGTCCGGCGGCGGCGCCGTCGAGCTGAACTTCTGGGCCTACAACGAGCCCGCGGGCACGTTCCGGGCCGCGGCCGAGCGCTGCACGCAGCAGTCGGAGGGGCGCTACAGGATCACGTTCAACGCGCTCGGCAACGACCCCGACACGCAGCGCCAGTCGCTCGTGCGCCGCCTGGCGGCCAAGGACTCGTCGATCGACATCATCTCGATGGACGTCATCTGGACGGCCGAGTTCGCCGAGGCCGAGTGGATCAAGCCGTGGCCGAAGGAGTGGGCCGACCGCGTCGCGAAGGGCACGCTCGCCGGCCCGCTCGAGACCGCCACCTACGAGGGCGACCTCTACGGCGCCCCGGCGAACGCGAACACCCAGCTGCTCTGGTACCGCAAGGACCTCGTCGACGGCGACCCGCCCGGGACCTGGGACGAGCTGATCGACACCGCCTCCGAGATGAAGGAGGGCGGGCGGATCGAGATCCAGGGCGCCCAGTACGAGGGCACGACGGTCTGGTTCAACTCGCTCATCCAGTCGGCCGGCGGGCAGATCCTCGACGGCCCCGACACGGTCAGCCTCGAGCCCGAGCCGACCGAGGCCGCGCTCGGCGTCATGGCCAAGCTCGCGCGATCGCCCGCCGCCGACCCGTCGCTGTCGAGCCAGAAGGAGGACCAGAACCGGCTCGCGTTCGAGACCGGCCAGGCCGCCTTCCAGGTCAACTACCCGTTCATCTACCCGAGCGCCCGCGACAACGCGCCCGAGCTGTTCGAGCAGATCGCCTGGGCGCCGTACCCGAGCGTGGCGCCGGGCGACGCCGGCAAGAAGGCGCCGATCGGCGGGTTCAACTGGGGCGTCGGCGGGTCGACGAAGCACCCTGACGAGGCGTTCGAGGCGGCGACCTGCATGCGCAACGCCGAGAACCAGCGCGACTTCGCCCTCAAGGGCGGCCTGCCGCCGACGCTGGAGGAGATCTATGACGACGAGGCGTTCGTGAAGGAGTACCCGTTCGCCGAGCTCATCCGCGAGCAGCTGCGCGACGCGGCGGTCCGCCCGCAGACGCCGCTGTACTCCGACGTGTCGCTGGCGATCTACAAGACGGTCTCGCCGCCGTCGTCGATCGACCCGCCGAAGACGGCGCAGGAGCTGCGCACCCGCGTGGCCGACGCGCTCGAGTCCAAGGGGCTGCTCTGATGGAGGCCGCGACCGCGGGCACGACCTCGCCGGCGCGGCCCGCGCGCAAGCGCGTCTCCGACCGCGCCCGCGCCGAGCGCCGCCTCGGCTGGCTGCTGTGCCTGCCGGCGGTCATCGTGATGATCGCCGTCACCGCGTATCCGATCGTCTACGCGGTCTACCTGTCGCTCCTGCGCGCCGACCTGCGCTTCCCCGACGAGCAGAAGTTCATCGGCTTCGACAACTACATCACCGTGCTCAGCTCGGGCCTGTGGTGGAGCGACTTCGGGCGCACGATGCTCATCACCGTCGTGTCGGTGTCGCTCGAGCTCGTGCTCGGGATGCTCCTAGCCCTCGTCATGCACCGCGCGCTGGTCGGGCGCGGGCTCGTGCGGACCGCGTCGCTGATCCCGTACGGCATCGTCACGGTCGTCGCCGCCTACGCGTGGCTGCTGGCCTTCTCGACGCCGTCGGGCGGCTTCATCCCGCACTGGCTCGGGATCGACCACGACCTCGTCGACCAGGCCCACCCGGTCACGAGCCTCCTCGTCGTCATCGGGGCCGAGGTGTGGAAGACGACCCCGTTCATGGCCCTGCTGCTGCTCGCCGGCCTCGCGCTCGTGCCCGACGAGATGCACGAGGCGGCGAAGGTCGACGGGGCGAGCGCGTGGCAGCGGTTCTGGCGGATCACCGTCCCGCTCATGAAGCCGGCGATCCTCGTCGCGCTCCTGTTCCGCACGCTCGACGCGTTCCGGATCTTCGACTCGGCCTTCATCATCGGCCAGAACGGGACGAACCCGAAGATCGAGACGGTCTCGATCCTCGGCTACAACCAGCTCCTGAACCGGCTGAACCTCGGGCTCGGCTCGGCCGTGTCGGTGCTGATCTTCCTGAGCGTCATGCTCATCGCGGTCTTCTTCATCCGCGTGCTCGGCACGAGCCGGCCGGGGGAGGGGAGCTAGGTGGACGGCGGGCTGCGCAACCGGCGGATCCTCGGCTGGGCGGCGACCGACGCGCTCGTGCTCGTCGTCGCGCTGTTCCCGGTCCTGTGGATCCTCATGCTCTCGCTGAAGTCGCCGGGGACGGTGACCGACGGGCGCTTCCTGCCGAGCGAGTGGTCGCTGGAGAACTACCGCAACATCTTCGAGCAGGACGTCTTCACGCGGGCGCTGCTGAACTCGTTCGGGATCGCCGCGATCGCGACGGCGATCGCGGTCGTGCTCGCGTCGATGGCCGCCTATGCGATCGCGCGCCTGAACTTCCCCGGGAAGGCGATCATGCTCGGCGCGGCGCTGATGATCGCGATGTTCCCGCCGATCTCGATCGTCGGCCCGCTCTACAACATGTGGCGGAACCTGGGCCTGTTCGACACCTGGCCGGGCCTGATCATCCCGTACCTGACGTTCGCGCTGCCGCTGGCGATCTACACGCTGACGGCGTTCTTCCGGGAGATCCCGTGGGAGCTGGAGCAGGCGGCCCAAGTCGACGGGGCGACGCCGTTCCAGGCGTTCCGCAAGGTGATCGTGCCGCTCGCCGCGCCCGGGGTGGCGACGACGGCGATCCTCGTCTTCATCTTCTGCTGGAACGACTTCGTGTTCGCCGTCTCGCTGACGTCGACGTCGGCGGCGCAGACCGTCCCGGCCGCGCTGTCGCAGTTCCCGGGGGCGTCGCAGTTCACCGCTCCCTACGGCTCGATCGCCGCCGCCGCCGTAATCGTCACGATTCCGATCATCATCCTGGTAATGATCTTCCAGCGCCGCATCGTCGCGGGCCTCACCGCCGGCGCAGTCAAGGGATAAGGAGCGCAGCCGCACGCCATGGCCGAGATCGTCCTCGACAAAGTCACCAAGCGCTACGCGGACGGAACCGAGGCCGTCAAGCAGCTCGACCTCGACATCGGCGACGGCGAGTTCCTCATCCTCGTCGGCCCGTCGGGCTGCGGGAAGTCGACGGCGCTGCGGATGATCGCCGGGCTCGAGGACATCACCGAGGGCGAGCTGCGGATCGGCGGCGAGGTCGTCAACGACAAGGCGCCCAAGGACCGCGACATCGCGATGGTCTTCCAGAACTACGCCCTCTACCCGCACATGACCGTGCGCGACAACATGGGCTTCGCGCTGAAGCTCGCGGGGGTGCCGAAGGAGGAGATCAACCGCAAGGTCGAGGAGGCGGCGAAGATCCTCGACCTCGAGCAGCACCTCGACCGCAAGCCGGCGAACCTGTCGGGCGGCCAGCGCCAGCGGGTCGCGATGGGGCGCGCGATCGTCCGCGACCCGAAGGCGTTCCTCATGGACGAGCCGCTGTCGAACCTCGACGCGAAGCTGCGCGTGCAGATGCGCACCGAGGTGTCGCGGATCCAGTCGCGGCTGGGGACGACGACCGTGTACGTCACCCACGACCAGACCGAGGCGATGACGCTCGGCGACCGGGTCGCGGTCATGCGCCTCGGCGAGCTGCAGCAGGTCGGCACGCCGAAGGAGCTCTACGAGGACCCGGTCAACCTGTTCGTCGCCGGGTTCATCGGGTCGCCGGCGATGAACTTCTTCGCCGCCCGGCTCGAGGGCGACCGCGTGAGGCTCCCGATCGGGGAGCTGCAGCTCACCGACGAGCTGCGCCGCCGCGTCGAGGGCCACGGCGGCGGCGACGGCGGGCGCGACGTCATCGCCGGCCTGCGCCCCGAGGACTTCGAGGACGCCGAGCTCGTCGACCGCTCCCGCCACGCCGGCGGGTTCGAGTTCGAGGCGACGATCGACCTCGTCGAGTCGATGGGCTCGGAGATCTACGCCTACTTCGGCCACGAGGGCGAGGGCGCCCGGTCGGACCAGATCAGCGAGCTGGCCGCCGACGCGGGCGGCGCCGACATCCCGCGCGGCGACGAGCAGCAGGTCGTCGCCCGCCTCAACCCCGACTCGACGGTGGCCCGCGGCGAGCGCGCCCGGCTGTGGCTCGACTCGACGAAGCTCCACCTGTTCGACCCGAAGACCGGCGAGAGCCTGACCCACTCGGGCTGAGCGGGCGGCGCCCCGCGCCGCGGCACGTGGCGCATCGCCGCCAAGGATCACGACGCGTGGCCGAACGTCGGGGCACCATGCCCGAGCGCATCGTCCGCATCGCCGCCGAGGTCGGGGTCCTCGCCGCCGAGAAGCTCTCCCGCATCGAGCACGTCGCCTCGACGACGAAGATCCTCGCCGTCAACGCCCAGATCGAAGCGGCGCGCGCCGGGGAGCACGGCCGCGGCTTCGAGATGGTGGCCCAGGAGTCGGCAACGTCGCCGACACGATCAGCGCCGTCGCCGACGAGCTGAACACCGAGCTGGCCGCCCGCGTCCAGGAGCTCGACGTCCAGCGCCGGCGCCTCGTCGAGCAGGGCCGCGGCCGGCGCCTGGCCGACCTCGCCCTGCACGCGATCGAGCTCATCGACCGCAACCTCTACGAGCGCTCCTGCGACGTGCGCTGGTGGGCGACCGACTCGGCCGTCGTCGGGGCGTGCGCCGAGCCCGGCGACGAGGACCGCGCCCGGCACGCGTCGCGGCGCCTCGGCGTCATCCTCTCCAGCTACACGGTCTACCTCGACCTGTGGATCGCCGACCGCTCCGGCCGCGTCATCGCCCACGGCCGCCCGGACCGCTACCGCCGGGTCCTCGGCCGCGACGTCTCCGGCGAGCGCTGGTTCCGGCAGGCGATGGCGACGGCGGCGGGCGCCGCCTACGCGGTCGACGACATCCGCCGCGAGGACGGCCTCGACGGCGCGGCGTACTCGACCGCGGTCCGCGCCGGCGGCGACGAGCACGGCGAGGTCATCGGCGCGCTCGGCATCTTCTTCGACTGGGCGCCGCAGGCGCAGGCGATCGTCGAGGGCATCGGCCTGTCGGGGGAGGAGCGGTCCCGCACCCGCAGCCTCCTGCTCGACGCCTCCGGCCGCGTCATCGCCGCCTCCGACGGCCGCGGCCTGCTCGAGGAGACGGCCACGCTGCGCATCGAGGGCCGCGAGCGCGGCTACGACGCCGACGGCGACCGGATCGTCGGGTTCGCGCTCACCCCCGGCTACGAGACCTGCGCGGGCCTCGGCTGGTACGGCGCGCTCGTCCAGCGCCCGCCCGCCGGCGCGCCGGACGGGCCCGCGCGCGCCGCCGCGCCCCCGCGCG
>JADGIB010000199.1 GCA_019683665.1 Solirubrobacteraceae bacterium | reverse complement strand
GGATTTTTTTATACGACACCGCCGGGGGGGGGGCGGCCACGGGCGGGGGGGGGGGGGCGCGCCGCCGGGCGCGCTCGGCCAGCGTCTCGGGCGCCGCCCGGCAGACGAGCGCGACGCGCGGGCCGATCCCGTCGAGCGCGTCGAGCAGCAGCCGCCGCAGGCGCGGGCTGCGGGCGGTCGCGTCGACGACGACCCCGCCGTGCTCCCGCGCGGCCTCGGCGGCGCGGCGGCCGACCTCGGCGTAGACGCGCTCGGTGACGTCCTCGCCGTAGGCCTCGGCCCCGAGCCGCGTCGTCGCCGCCACCCCGTGCAGGCCCTTGCGCACGACGTCGGTGGAGACGACCGGCAGGCCGGCTGCCTCGGCGATCCGGCCGGCGAGCGTCGACTTGCCGGAGGCGGGCGGGCCCGACACGAGCAGCGCCGCGGGCACGCGCTCGCGCCACGCCAGCCGCTCGGCGAGCGGCGCCAGGCGCGTCAGCGCGTCCTCGTCGTCCTGCAGCAGGGCCACCTTCAGGCGCACGATTGCACGTTGCCAGGCCAGAACGGCGTGCAGGCCCGGCCCGCCGGGGTCGCCGCCGGCCTGCGCGTAGGCGGCGACGAGCGCCCGCGCCGCCCAGGCGGCCCCGAGCGCCTCGAGGTCCATCGTCAGGAACGCGAGGTCGCCGGCGACGTCCGTGCAGCGCATCGCCGGGTCGAACTCGAGGCGGTCGAAGACGAGCGGCTCCCCGGCGAGGACGACGTGCTCGGCGCGCAGGTCGCCGTGGCCGTCGCGGCGCAGCCCGCGGCGCTCGCGCTCGTCCAGCAGCGGGCCGCGGCGGGCGAGCGCGGCGGCCGCGAAGCGGCGCAGCGCGTCGCCGTCGAGGCCGGGGCGCCCGGCGGCGAGCGCGGCGAGCTCGTCGAGGTCGGCCCGCACGCGCGCGGCGAACGCGTCCCCGGACGACGGGCCGCCGGCGCCGCAGCGGCCCGCGCCGGCGTGGAAGGCGGCCAGCCGCCGGGCGACCGCGGCGACGTCGGCCTCGGTCAGGCGCCCGTCGGCCAGGCGCGCGGCCATCGTGTCGCGCTCGTCGAAGCGGCGCATCTCGACGACGGCCTCGAGCGGCTCGGCCGCCGCCTCCCACGGGACGACGCGGACCGCGTCGCCGTCGGCGATGACCGCCCGCACGCCGAGGTAGAGGCCGGGGGCGAGCGCGGCGTTCACCGCGACCTCGGCCCGGCACGCGGCGAGGCGGCGCTCGAGCGTCGAGTAGTCGAGGAAGGCGAGGCGGACGGGCTTGCGCAGCTTCCAGGCCCGGTCGGCGGTCAGCAGCACCCACGCCCCGTGGGTCTCGCGCCGCGTCACCGGGGGCGGGAGCGACGCGGCCAGCCGGTCGACGAGCGCCGCCTCGGCGCCGGCCTGCGTCATCGCGCCTCGCGCCACCGCTCGCGCTTGGCGGCGTACTCGGGGGGCAGCGTCCCGGCCAGCGCCTCGGCGGCATCGAGCGCCCGCAGCGCCGCCGCGTGGTCGCCGCTGCGCGCGTCGCCGTCGGCGAGCGCCAGGGCGAGGGCGAGGGCCGCCTCGCGGTCGCGGTCGTCGGCCGGCCGCTCCGGGGCGGCGCGGTCGATGAGCGGCTGCGGCTCGAGCATCCGCGGGCGGGCGGTCGCCAGGTACGGGCCGAGGTAGCGGGCGGCGACCTTCGCCGGCGGCCACCACAGCGCCTGGGCCGACGCGACCGACGTGCTCGGGATCGCCTCGGCGGTCCCCGTGCGGGTGCCGAGCTCGGCCCGCAGGTAGAGGGGCGTCCCGCCGATCAGCAGCATCCCGCGCACGACGGGCCGGAATGGCCGCGGCTCGATCGCGACGCCGATCCGCGCGGCGACGGCCTCAGCCACCGCGTCGGCCTGCTGGGCGGCGAGCCCGCCCTGCTTGAGCGGGAACGCGGTGACGTCCCCGGCCGCGTAGACGCCGTCGAGCCCGTGGACGCGGCCGTGGGCGTCGACGGGGACGAACCCGCCGGGGTCGGCGGGCAGGCCGGCCGGCGGGCGGCCGGTGATCGCGGGCATCGCGACGACGCGGTCGGCGGGGACGCGGCCGCCGTCGGCGAGCCGCAGGACCCCGGGCTCGACGGCGACGGGCCGCGCGCCGGTGCGGACGGTGACGCGGCGCTCGGCCAGGCGCGGGGCGAGCGCGTCGGCGGCGCTCGGCCCGAAGAGCGACAGCGGCGCCGGCTCCGGGGTGGCGATCGCGACCGCGGCGTCGACCCCGGCGGCGACGAGGTCGGCGCCGGTCATCAGCGCGAGCTCGTAGAGCGGGACCGGCCAGGTCGAGGCGGCGGGCAGGGCGAACGCGACCGCGCCGATCTCGCGCGCCAGGAGCGCGTCGCGGACGGCGCGCATCGCGTCGACGTCGTCGGGGCCGCGGAAGGCGACGGCGCCGTCGAGGGCGGCGACCGCGGCGGCGCCGGTCGCGACGACGAGCGCGTCGTAGGGCAGCTCGTCGCCGCCGCCGAGGCCGACGACCCGGCGGTGCGGGGCGACGGTCGCGACGCGGTCGAGCCGCAGCTCGGCGCCGTGGTCGGCGGCGATCGCGGCGACGTCGCGGGTGGGCGCGACGCCGCGGTCGAACGGCTCGGCGACGGTGTGGGGCCGGTCGACGGCCTGGACGGCCGGGGTGACGAGCGTGACGTGCGGGAGCGGGCCGGCGTGGGCGCGCAGGGCGAGCAGCGTCTCGAGCCCGGCGACCCCGCCGCCGGCGATGACGATGCGCACCCGCTCCCGACCCATGCGCGGGAGCCTAGACCCCCGGCGGGCCCGGGACCTCCGTCCTTCTCCGCAGTCGTCGGCCGCCGCGGCCACGGACGCCGCCTACCATGGGACGCGCGAATGCTCGACCAAGCACGCCTCCGACGGGTCCTCGAGGTCGGCCGGGCCCTGGTCTCCGACCTGGACCTCGAGTCGGTGCTCCAGCGCGTCCTGGAGGAGGCGCGCGAGCTCACCGGGGCCCGCTACGCGGCGATGGGCGTCCTCGACGCGCGCAAGCAGGAGCTCGAGCGGTTCATCACGATCGGCGCCCCGCCGGAGGTCCACCAGGCGATCGGCGACCTGCCCCGCGGCCGCGGCGTGCTCGGCGTCCTCATCCGCGACCCGCAGCTGCTGCGCCTGCACGACGTCAGCGAGCACCCGCGCTCGTTCGGCTTCCCGGTCGGCCATCCGCCGATGCGCTCGTTCCTCGGCGTGCCCGTCCTCGTCCGCGGCGAGGCGTGGGGGAACCTCTACCTCACCGACAAGGAGGGCGGCGAGGACTTCGACGCCGACGACGAGGACGCGATCCAGCTCCTCGCCGGCTGGGCGGGCATCGCGATCGACAACGCCCGCGCCTACCAGGCCGAGCAGGAGCGGCGCGTCGAGCTGGAGGCCGCCGTCCGCGCGCTCGAGGCGACGACGGCGATCGCCCGGGCGCTCGGCGGCGAGACCGACCTCGACCGGATCCTCGAGCTCATCTCCAAGCGCGCCCGCGCGCTCGTCGACGCCCGCAGCGTCCTCATCCTCCTCGACGAGGGCGACGAGCTCGTCATCCGCGCCTGGGCCGGCGACGCGCCGAAGGACGTCGACGGCCTGCGCCTGCGGATCGACCAGTCGATCAGCGGCGACGTGCTGCGCTCCGGCCGCCCCGAGCGCGCCGGCGACCTGTCGACGCGGGTGCGGTTCCAGCTCGGCGACATGATGGACGCCCAGAAGGGCCTGTTCGTGCCGCTCGTCTTCCGCGGCCGGGCGCTCGGCGTCCTGGAGGCGTTCGACCGCCACGACGGCCGCGACTTCAGCGACGACGACGAGCGGCTCATGCAGAGCTTCGCGGCGAGCGCGGCGACGGCGGTCGCGACGGCCCAGTCGGCGGCCAACGAGGCGCTGCGGCGCAGCCTCGCCGCGTCGGAGCGCGAGCGCCAGCGCTGGGCGCGCGAGCTCCACGACGAGACGCTCCAGCAGCTCGCCGGGCTGAAGGTGCTGCTCTCCGGGGCGCGCCGGCGCACCGAGGTCGACAAGCTCCACGAGGTGCTCGAGGTCGCCGTCGAGCAGATCGACGAGAGCATCACCGACCTGCGCCGGCTCGTGACCGACCTGCGCCCCGCCGCGCTCGACGACCTCGGCCTCGCCGCCGCGCTCGAGGGGCTCGTCGAGCGCACGGCCGAGACCGCCGGGCTGAAGGCGACGCTGCGCGTCTCGCTCGACGGGGTCGGCGAGGACGGCGACGAGGACGGCGACGGGCGCGCCCGGCGCCTGCCGACCGCGGTCGAGGACTCCGCCTACCGGATCGTCCAGGAGGCGCTGACGAACGTCGTCAAGCACGCGGGCGCCAGCCGCGTCGACGTCGTCGTCGAGGGCGGCCGCGACCGGCTCGAGCTGCGCGTCTCCGACGATGGCAAGGGCTTCGACCCGGGCGCGTCGACGAGCGGCTTCGGGCTCGTCGGGATGCGCGAGCGCGTCGACCTCCTCGGCGGCACGATCGCGATCGAGCCGCAGGAGCGCCGCGGCACGACGATCCGGGTGACGCTGCCGCTCGACGCGCCGGCGACGAGCGGGCTGCAGGCCGTCGGCTGAGCGTCCGCCGGCCGCCCCGCGGCCCGGAGGGTGCGTTATCGTCGGCGTCCATGGCCGACGCTCCGATCCGCATCATCCTCGCCGACGACCACGCGGTGGTCCGCAGCGGGCTGCGGCTGGTGCTGGAGAGCGAGGAGGGCTTCGAGGTCATCGCCGAGGCCGGCACCGTCGAGGAGACCGTGCGCAAGGTCCGGGCGATCCGCCCCGAGGTGCTCGTGCTCGACCTCAACATGGGCGACGCGTCGTCGCTGGGCGAGATCCCGACGATGCGGGCCGACTCCCCGGGGACGGCGATCGTCGTCCTGACGATGCAGAACGAGCCGGTGTTCGCGCGCCAGGCGCTCCAGGCGGGCGCGTCGGCGTACGTCCTCAAGGAGGCGGCCGACGACGAGCTCGTCGAGGCCGTCCACGCCGCCGCCCGCGGGGAGACGTACCTGAACCCGAAGCTCGGGGCGCGGCTGGCCGCCGAGCCGCCGGCGCCGTCGGGCCCGCCCGACGACCTGACGCCGCGCGAGGTCGACGTCCTGCGCCTCATCGCCCTCGGCAACACGAACGGCGAGATCGCCGAGCAGCTCTTCCTCAGCGTGCGCACCGTCGAGTCCCACCGCGCCCACATCCAGCGCAAGCTCGGGCGCACGACGCGGGCCGAGCTCGTCCGCTACGCGCTCGACCGCGGGCTCGTGACGACCGACGGCAACGGCTGACGGCTCACCAGCGGCCGCGCGGCCCGCGCCGCAGCGGGCCCAGCGGCGACAGCGACAGCGGCTGCGCGTCGCGGTCGACGGCGAGCTCGGCCTCGACGGCGAGCCCGCCGCCGGGCGCCGCCTCGGCCTCGGCCCGCAGCGCCCCGGCCCGGCCCGCCAGCCACGGCGCGAGGTAGCGGCCGACGACCTTCGTCGGCGGCCACCAGAGCCGGTCGGTCGAGACGGGCGGGATGCGCGTCCCGTTCGTCGTCGCGGGCGGCCGGCGCAGGAACCGCGGCTCGCCGCCGGTGAGCAGCATCCCGCGCAGGACGGGCCGGAACGGCTCGGGGGTGACGTCCGCGCCGGCGGCGGCGGCGATGTCGCGGGCGGCGACGTCGGCCTGCTGGGCGGCGAGGCCGCCCTGCTTGACCGGGAAGTCCGCGCCGTCGCCGACCGCGTAGACGCCGTCGACGCCGATGACGCGGCAGTGGTCGTCGACGGGGACGAAGCCGTGGTCGTCGGCCGGCACGCCGGGGATCGGCCGGCCTTCGACCACGGGGAGCGCGACGACCCGCGCGACGTGCAGGCGCCGGTCGCCGGGCGCGAGCGTGATCCGCCCGCCGCGCTGCACCGACGCGTAGGAGCCGGCGTGGACGCGGATGCCCGCGTCCGCCAGCAGGCGGGCGACGGCGTCGCTGGCCTCGGCGCCGAAGACGGCCAGCGGCGCCGGCTCGGGGGTGACGAGGTGGATCTCGAGGTCGTCGACGCCGGCGTCGCGGGCGTGGCGGGCGAGCATGAGCGCGAGCTCGTAGACCGGCAGCGCCCACGAGCCGGCGGGCGGGACGACGAGCGCGACGGAGGCGCAGGAGCCCTGCTCGATGTCGCGCAGGAGGCCGTTGAGCCGCTCGGGGTCCTCGTCGCTGAAGGTGAGGGCGGCGCGGTAGGCGGGCCGCGTGTCGGCGCCGGTGGCGAGGACGAGCACGTCGTAGTCGAGGACGGCGCCGTCGTGGCAGGTGACGCGGCGGGCGCCCGCGTCGACGGCGGCGACGGCGGCGCGGACGCGGCGCGCGCCGAAGCCGGCGCAGACCTCGTCGAGCGGGACGCGGGTGACGTGGCCGGCGGAGAACGGGACGGCGACGGACATCGGGCGCAGGACGAAGTCGTCGTCGGGGGCGACGACCGTCAGCCGCAGCTGCTGCTCGCCGAGGTCGTGGAGGGCCATGAGGGTCTCGAGGGCGGCCACGCCCCCACCGGCGATCACGACGCGCAGCGGAGCGATGTGGGCGGACGGCATGTGGCCATGGTGGCGATGCGCGGCCGCCCGTCCATCGGGGCGAACGTGCCGAGCTGGTCCGTAGTTCGCCGCACGCGCGGTCCGGGCCGGTAGCCTCGCGCCGCGATGACCGCCTTCTCGACGATCGTCGTCGGCTTCGACGGCAGCGACCAGGGCCACGACGCGCTCGCGCTCGCGCGGGCGCTCGCCGGGCCGCAGACCCGGCTCGTCGTGTGCTGCGCCCACCCGCCGGACCCGCCCGTGCTCGAGCCGATGGACCGGGCGACGAGCACC
>JADGIB010000198.1 GCA_019683665.1 Solirubrobacteraceae bacterium | reverse complement strand
ATGCCGAAGCCGACCGCCTCCCGCAGCGGCCCCCGCCCGGCCGGCCCGGCGGCGGGCAGGCGGCTGCGCAGCGCGGCGGCGAGCGCGACGACGGCGGTGAGGACGTAGGCGACGGTGAGGCCGGCGACCATGCCGCGCACGTCGTCGACGGCCGCCCCGGCCGCGCAGAGGACGAGCGCGAGGACGGTGACGAGCGCGGGCGGGACGACGAACGCCTCGTAGCGGTCGCGGGCGACGGCGAGGAAGCGCGCGTACTGCCAGGAGATGAAGAACGGCAGCCCGGCGGCGGCGATGAGCGTCACGCCGACCGACATCCCGGCGAACGCGCTCGGGAACGCGAGCCGGGCGGCGAGCACGAGCGCCATGCAGGCCAGCCCGAGGCCGAGCGCGAGCGCCTGCGACTCGCGCAGCGCCGAGCGCGGCGACCAGCGCCGGCCCGCGACCGACCAGGCGATCCCGTTCTCCAGGCCGAGCGAGCCGATCGCCCCGAGGATGAGCAGCAGCGACAGCGCGACCGTGTAGGCGCCGAGCCCGTCGGCGCCGAGGATCCGGGCGACGACGATCGTCGTCAGGAAGCCGCCGAGCGCGGTGACGACCTGGGCGATCGTCATCAGGACCGCGCCGGCGCGGACGGGCCGCGGCGTCGGGCTCGCCGCCGCCTCGCTCATCGCTCCACGCGGAAGACGGCGAACTCGCCCGGCCGCTGCGCGACCTTCACCGCGCGCGGGTCGCGGCAGCGCGACCAGAAGTCGGGGTCGGCGGCGTTGCCGCCGGTCGCCTCGCCGAGCGCCTCCTCGCCGAGCGCCCGCTCGCGCTCGGGGTCCAGCCCGGTCGCGCTCTGGGTGACGACGAGCGTGCCGAACCCGCGCAGGTCCGCGCACGCCTGCGGCTCGCCGCGGACGGCGCGCAGCGGCCAGTAGAAGCCGAGCCGGCCGTCGACGCTGATCACCCGGCCCGGGTCGGCGGCCAGGGCGGCGCCGGTCGCGTCGACGAGCGCGCCGAGCGACGGGTCGGCGGCGGCGCGCGCCTCGTCGGGGTCGAACCAGCCGGTGAGCTTCAGCTCGCTCAGGGCGCGCCCGGCGCTGATCGAGCCGTCCGGCCGCGAGCCGAGCCCGTCCAGGTTGCGCAGGTCGACGACGGCGAGCGCGACGAGCACGGCGACGACCGCCCAGCCCCAGCGCGGCCCGCGGGCCGCCATCGTGCCGCGCAGCGCCGTCCACAGCGCGAGCGCGACGAGCGCGTACAGCGGCGCCCAGGCCGGCGACAGGTAGCGGGTCTGGAACGGGGCCGAGGCGATCCAGGCCAGCGTCGGCGGCAGCGCCCAGATCGCCAGGCGCGCGAGGTGGGCGCGGGTCGGGGCCTCGTCCTCGGGGCAGTCGCGCGACAGCCACAGCGGCACGACGAGCGCGAGCGTCCCCACGACCGCGACCGGCCGCTCGAGGTCCCACGGGCCGACGGCGCCGGTCGCGCCCGACTCGGCGAGCGCGGGCAGGACGAACGACAGGAGCAGGCCGGCCGGGGCGGCGATCGTCGCCGCGAGGCGGTGCGGGCGGCCGGCGATCCGCACCGCCGCGTAGACGAGCGCGAACAGCAGCGGCAGCGTCAGGTACGGGCCGAGCCACTCCATCCCGGCGATGAACGACCCGCGCGACTGGGCGTTGAGCTGCTCGTAGTAGGAGGTCACGCCCGCGCTGAGCCTCCCCTCCACTCCGCGCAGGAAGTCGGCCAGCGCGACGCCGGTGCGGTCGGCCTGGATCGCGTTCCAGCCGAGCGCGACCAGGCCGCCGGCGGCGAGCGGCACGCCGCGGCGGACGAGGCGCCCGACGAGCTCGCCGCGGGGGCCGACGAGGAGTGCCAGGCCGAGGCCGAGCAGCGCGAAGAAGGCCGACACCTTCGCCAGCCCGGCCAGCGCGGCGGCGACGGCGATGAGGACGCCGGTCAGCCACGGGCCGCGGCGTCCGTCGGGGGCGAGGACGAGCAGGCCGGTGAGCGCGACCATCGCCGCGACCGGGACGTCGGTGAGGCCGGCGGCGCCGAGCGCGACGACGTCGGGGCTGGCGACGAGGAGGACGGCGGCGATCGCGCCGGCGGTCGCGCCGCCGCGGTCGAGCGCGGCGACCCGCCAGACCGCGAAGACGAGGACGGCGACGAAGGCGTAGGCCCACAGGCGGCCGATCCACTCGTGGAAGCCGAAGACGTCCCACAGCCAGCCCTGGACGACGTAGAGGAGCGGCCGCTGGAGGTAGCCGGCGCCGATGCCGGGGAAGTCGATCCCGCCCTCCAGCGCGATGAGACGCGACCAGCGCCCGTAGATGAGCGCGTCGGTCGCGTGGAACGGCACCCACACCGCGACCCAGGCCAGCGCGGCGAGGAAGAGCGCGACGACGGCGCCCAGGGCCCGGCGCATCCCCGTCACGACGCCGGCCCGCGGACGACCAGCAGGCCCCGCGCCGTCGTCTCCGCGTGGTCGTAGGAGGCGGCGGCCGCCTCCTGCGGGGACGCCTGCCGCCAGTGCGGCCCGCGCGCCGTGCGCACGAGCCCGTCGACCCGCACCCCGGGGACCTCGCCGGCCAGCAGCGCGGGGTCGAGGACGGGGTTGTAGCCGACCGGCACGGTGACCAGCAGCTCGCCGCCGGGCGCGACCGCCCCGGCCAGCAGGCGGACGGCGTCGACGCCGCGCCGCGGGTCGCGCGGCTCGTCGTCGACCCCGACGTGCTCGACGGTCGAGATCGAGATCACGACGTCCCAGCGCGCCGCCGGGTCGAGGTCGAGGACGTCGACGTTGCGCACGCCCGGGCCGCGCTCGTACTTGTCGACCACCTCGTGGCCGCGGTGCCCGTAGTGGAAGAGGACGTTGCCGACCTCGAGGACCCGGCCGCCCCGCCCGAGCGCGCGGCGGGCGAGCGGCACCTCGACGGCGCGCTCGTTCAGCCAGGTGAGGTTGTAGCGGTGGTGGAAGTACGGGTAGCGCCGACCGTCGAACTCGAAGCCGCCGCCGCGGTCCCGCAGGACCGTGTGCGGCAGCCCGGCCAGGAAGGCGGGCACCTGCCTCAGCCGCCGCATCGGGCACCCTCCTCGCGTCGGCTCATGCGCGCAGCAGGTAGATCTCGTCGGGGCCGAAGCGGTCCTGGCGGCGCAGGCCGTGGCGCGCCTCGCGCTCGGCGCCGAACCGGGTGAGCGGGTCGACGACCTCGTCGGCCTGCAGGCGCTGGGCCACGTCGCGGCCGTACAGGCGCACGTGGTCGACCTGGCCGAAGCGCGCGAGCCGCTGCTCCGGCGTCGTCGCCGTCGGGTCCTCGATCGTGCGCTCGACGTCGCGGTCGACCGGGACCATCAGCGCCGCCCAGCCGCCGGGGCGCAGGACGCGCCGGATCTCGGCCAGGGCGCCCTGCTCGTCCTCGACGTGCTCGAGGACGTGCGAGCAGAGGACGACGTCGAAGCGGTCGTCGGCGAACGGGAGTGCGCTGATGTCAGCGGCGACCATCGCCTGCGAGCCGTCGATGTCGCTCGACGTGTAGCGGACCCCGGGCAGGCGGCGCAGGCGCGCGTCGGTCGCGTCGTCGGGGCCGAAGGCGAGGACGTCGCCGTGCAGGCGGTCCTCCTCGCGCAGCCACAGCCACAGCAGCCGGTGGCGCTCCGCCGACCCGCAGCCCGGGCAGACCGCGCCGGCCCGCCCGTTGTAGGGCAGGAAGCGGCGGAAGCGCCCGCCGCAGATCGGGCACTCGACGGCGTCGCCGCGCTCGCGCCGGCGCTGGATCGCGGCACGGACGCTCGCGAGGGGGTTCCCGGGGAGGGACGGCACGGCGTGGGAGTCTAGGTCGCGGTTGACATCGTGTCGCGCTCCGCTCCCCTCGGGCAGCCCAGGACGCGCGAGCCATGCCTTGCCGCGCGATGAGGTTCTCGTAGGTGAAGACCTCTTCGTGATCCGCG
The DNA here is from genome assembly GCA_019683665.1 of Solirubrobacteraceae bacterium. GTDB lineage: Bacteria > Actinomycetota > Thermoleophilia > Solirubrobacterales > Solirubrobacteraceae > Capillimicrobium. Next base: position 2,938 of record JADGIB010000198.1, on the reverse strand, counting down.
ACGGGGACGATCCCGTCGCGACAGGCCGGTACGGCCGGCAGCCATGACCGACCAGAACGTGTTGGAAGCGCGCGCGAAGACCTGAGAGTCCACGCATGTCCTTCCTCGAACTGGATGAACCCGACTCGGCGCTCCGACACCAGACGGTGCGCTCCCGGGAGGACCTTCAGCTGATGGCCTTTCGACGCGTCGATCTTGAGCGACTCGATCCGATCGATGCCCTCGCGGGCGCACACTGCGTCGAGCGTGTCGACGCGGACGTCGGCTAGCGTTGCAGTCGCGAGCCCGACGTCCCTGAGGTATCTGTGCTCGAGCGACCCCATGTTGCGAGTCCTTCGGGAGCCCGAAGCGGCATCACGCGCGTGTCACTCAGTGCGAGTTCCTGAACTTTGAGCGCTCAGGGAGCGCGTCTGTAACTAGGCGCGCGATCGCGGGTTCGGCTCGAACAGGTGGACCACAGCATCCGGCCGATGAGCGAGAACGGCCGACGTCCATTCTCCGCGACGGCCTCCGACATCGACGATGGCAGGCCTCGCAGCCAGTGGCGCGAGCCGGACAAGCAGCGCGTACTCACCGTTCGTCTCCGGTTGCCATCGCCAAGGTTGCGACCCGCGAGCGCCAGCTCGTGCAGCCGGCGAAACGCGGGCTGTGGACGGCGGCGGGCAAGGAGATGTCGAGCGGCCCGTTCTCCCGCCAGGCCCCGATGAGCCCCGCGGCCGCTCACTGTACGCCTGCGCGCCCCCGGGGAGCGAAGACGGCCGCTCAGGCTCCACGTCGTCGGCTCACCGGCACACCCGGCGCGATCTGGTCTGGCGTTCCGAACATGAGCACGCGCGTTCCCTTTCGACGTTCGGGCGGTCGATGCCCAACCAGGCCCCTCGTGCCGAGCGGCGGTGATCGGACTGCAATCGCGGACGGCCGACGGCACACATCGAAGGCCGGCCCGCGTCTATCCTGCTGCGGTATCCGAAAGACGTGCTGATTGCACCTCGACACTGGCCGGGTGCCGGTCTCCGGCTTCACGAACGTGAACAGACTGTGCAAGGACGCTGACAACCCGGCGAGGGCGGGTTCACGGCACCGTGGTCCGCGACCGTCCTGCTCGACGCCGGGTTCAACCCAGTTCGTGGAGCCGACGAGGTTCCCGGGGATTGGCGTGGCGGAGACGACGTCGTCGCCGCAGCTGGCTCGAGTCCGCGTCGTGTGACGACGAGTGAGGTCCCGCACGGCACCTGCCCGCGTCGCGCTGCTCGTCGTGATCGGCGCGCTCGCCCTCACGTATCTAGTGCTGCTGGTGGCCCAGGCGGCGGACATCCGCGTCGTGAACGACTGGAACCCCGACACGGTCATCGCGTGGGTGTTGACGACGAGCCCGGGCAGCGGCGTTCCACGCGAGGTGATCGACGGGTCGTACGGGTTCTGGTCCGTGCTGTGGTTCACCCATCTGACGCAGAGTTGGCCCTTTCACCGGACGCTGTGGGACCTGCAGCCGGTCGCCCTGTGGGTCGGCACCGCGGCGTGCGTCACCTGGGCCGTCTGGCGTCTGGCCGGATGGCGCTGCGCTGCGCTGACAGCGGCGCTCGTGCTGTGCCTGAGCACCGACGTACTGCTCGTGATGCTCAAGCCGACCATGCACGGCCAGACGGTGTTCGCTGGCGCCGTCATGGCGCTGTACGCCGTCGAGGTGACGCGGGAGCGACCGTTCGGCGGCCCGCGCCGGTGGATCGCCGCCTCGGTGTTCGTCGCGCTCGTCGCCGGTGTGCACCTCACCGACCCGCAGCTGTGGATCGCCGGGATCCTCCCGCTCCTCGCCGCCGTCGGCACCTGGTGGCTGATGTGCCGGGATCATCGGGGCCGTAGAGCCCTGCTGGCGAGTGCCGCAGTCGTCGCCGCAGCGATCGCCACCTGGCTGACTGCCCGGGCCGCGATGCGCGCGGCCGGCTATCGCGAGCGCGCCCCGGAGTCGACGAGCCCGATCGATTCGCTCTCCGAACTGTGGGCGCACGCCCGAGCGCTCTTCGACATGGTGCTTTGGCTGGGCAACGGAGCGCTGGAGCTGTCCACGGCCGGGGTCGCACGCGGCCTGCTGTCGGCGGCGTGCGCGCTCGCGATCGTGATCGGCGTCACGCTGCCGATCGGGCTTCTCGTGAGGCTCCTGATGACCAAGGCCCGACGGCCGGACCCGGGCATGCTCGTCCATCTGGTGTTCTGGAGCGTGGTCGAGGTGACCTTCGCCGCTGCCGTCGTGCTCACCGACCTCGCGGAGGCGCCGTCGGTTCGCTACATCGTGCCGATGCTGCTGGGAGCCGCGGCCACCGCGCCGTTGCTGTTACGGGCGTGCGTTCCCGCGCAGGTGGCGGCGATCACCGGCGTTGCGGTGATCGTCACTGGCTCCGTGGTCGCGCTGGCTGACCGCGAGATCGCCGGCCAGGCGCATGCAGTACGCGCCCTTGTCGCCGAGGTCGAGCGAGCGGCAGAGCGCACGGGTGCGACGGTCGGGGTGGGCGCCTACGATTTCGCATCGAACGTCACGTGGGCCACCGACGGGCGGGTCACGTCGCGCCCGGTGATCGACTGGCGCACTCCGATCTGCCCGTTCGAAGTCGCCGTGGATCAGCGCTGGTACACGCCTGACCCCTCGCTGCGCCGCAGCTTCGTGCTGTGGCGCGGAGATCGCCCACCACAGGGGCTCGGCACACCGATCGAGCACGTCCAGCTTCCCGGGGCGACGATGTTCGTCTACAGAGGCGACGTGCGCCGGCGCCTGTGCTGACCCGTCACGCTTGCTCGTCCCCGCCGGTCTCAGAGGACGCGGGCTGGGCCAGCTCGTCGACGCGGCCCTGCTCGCCGGCGGCGCGGTCGCGGCGGGCGGCGACCTCCTCCATGTGGGCGCGGCGCCAGGCGATGAGCTCGCGCAGGCCGTCCTCGAGCTCGACCT
>JADGIB010000197.1 GCA_019683665.1 Solirubrobacteraceae bacterium | reverse complement strand
CCCCGACGCTGCCCACCATGCGGTAGGCGGCGCCGAACGCGGCCTGGCGCAGCTGCCCGTGCGGGGGATCGGGCGGGGCGGGCATCGCGTCTCCTCGGTCGGGGCTCCTGCCACAAGGACGAGAGAAACCCCGCCGTGGTGACGGTTCGCCGCAGGCAGCCGTGCGTTACCGTCGAGGTGCGGAACGCCAGCCGCCTCCGCCCAACCCTCGATCCGTCCTTCTCCAGGAGCACATCCATCGTGACCCTCGTCGAGAAGCCGACCGCGTCGCGCGAGCGCGTGGTCGTGCGCTTCGCCGGAGACTCCGGCGACGGCATGCAGCTCGCGGGCGGACGCTTCACGTCCGCCACCGCCGAGATCGGCAACGACCTCGCGACCCTGCCCGACTTCCCCGCCGAGATCCGCGCGCCCACGGGCACGCTCGCGGGCGTCTCGAGCTTCCAGATCCACTTCGCCAGCCGCGACATCGCGACGCCCGGCGACCGCCCGGACCTGCTCGTGGCGATGAACCCGGCCGCGCTGCGCGCGAACGTCGGCGACCTCCAGCCGGGCGGGGCGATCATCGTCAACGAGGACGCGTTCACGAAGCGCAACCTCCTGAAGGCCGGCTACGAGTCCAACCCGCTCGAGGACGACACGCTGTCGGCCTTCCAGGTCACGCGCGTGCCGATGACGATGCTCTGCCAGCGCGCCGCGGAGGCGATCGACGGGGCGACCTCGCGCGACGCGCAGAAGGCGCGCAACCTGTTCGCGCTCGGGCTCGTCTGCTGGATGTACGACCGGCCGATCGACGGCACCGAGCGCTGGCTGAACGAGAAGTTCGCGGGCACCCCGGTCGTGCGCGACGTGAACCTCGCCGCGCTGCGCGCCGGCTACAACTTCGGCGACACGAACGAGCTCGTCGGCCCGCGGGTCCAGGTCGCGCCCGCCGAGGACGTCCCGCCCGGCGTCTACCGCAACGTGAACGGGACGCAGGCGCTCGCGCTCGGCCTCGTCGCGGCGTCGATCCGCTCCGGGCTGAACCTGACGTTCGCCGCCTACCCGATCACGCCGGCCTCCGAGCTCCTGCACGACCTCGCGCGCCGCGCCGACCTCGGGGTGCGCACGGTCCAGGCCGAGGACGAGATCGCCGCGGCCGGCATCGCGCTCGGCGCCTCCTACGGCGGCGGGCTCGGCGTCACCGCGACCTCGGGCCCGGGCATGGACCTGAAGGCCGAGACGATCGGCCTGGCCGTCATGCTCGAGCTGCCGCTCGTCGTCGTCGACGTCCAGCGCGCCGGCCCGTCGACCGGCATGCCGACGAAGACCGAGCAGTCCGACCTGCTGATGGCGCTCTACGGGCGCCACGGCGAGGCGCCGCTGCCGGTCGTCGCGGCGGCGACCCCGGGCCACTGCTTCGACGCGGCGTTCGAGGCGGCGCGGATCGCCATCCGGTACCGGACCCCGGTGATCCTGCTCAGCGACTCGTTCCTGGCCAACAGCTCGGAGCCGTGGCGGGTCCCGGCCGCGGCCGACCTGCCACGGATCGACCCGCGCTTCGCGTCCTCCCCGGACCCGGACACGCCGTTCCTGCCCTACGCGCGCGACGAGCACGGCGCCCGCCCGTGGGCGCTGCCGGGCACGCCGGGCGCCCAGCACCAGATCGGCGGCCTGGAGAAGGCCGACGGCGTCGGCACGATCAGCTACGACCCGGCCAACCACGCGCGGATGACCGAGCTGCGCGCGGCGAAGGTCGCGGGCGTCGCCGTGCCGGACGTCGTCGTCGACGGCGACGACGACGCCGAGCTGCTCGTGATCGGCTGGGGCTCGACCGCCGGCGCGATCCGGGCCGGCGTGCGGCGCGTCCGCGAGCGCGGCCGCAACGTCGCCCGCGCGCACCTGCACCACCTCAACCCGCTCCCGGCGAACCTCGGCGAGGTCCTGCGCCGCTACCCGCGCGTGCTCATGCCCGAGCTGAACACGGGGCAGCTCGCCCGGGTGCTCCGCGCCGAGCACCTCGTGGACGTCCGCACCTACAGCAAGGTCGAGGGCCGGCCGTTCCAGGCCGCCGAGCTCGAGGCCGCGATCCTGGAGGCGATCGACGCATGACGACGCTGACGAAGGCCGACTTCCAGTCCGCGCAGGAGACGCGCTGGTGCCCGGGGTGCGGCGACTACTCGATCCTCGCCGCCGTCCAGGGGTTCATGCCGGAGCTCGGCATCCCGCCGGAGCGGATCGTGTTCGTGACCGGCATCGGCTGCGCCGGCCGCTTCTCGTACTACATGAACACGTACGGGATGCACGCGATCCACGGCCGCGCGCCGGCGATCGCGACCGGCCTGGCCGCCGCCCGCGACGACCTGTCGGTGTGGATCGTCAGCGGCGACGGCGACGCGCTGTCGATCGGCGCCGGGCACCTCGTCCACGCGCTGCGCCGCAACGTGCCGGTGAAGATCCTGCTGTTCAACAACCGCATCTACGGGCTGACGAAGGGCCAGGCCTCGCCGACGTCCGAGCGCGGCAAGGTCACGAAGAGCACCCCGCGCGGGAAGGCCGAGGCGCCGCTGGACGCGATCTCGCTGGCGCTCGGCGCCGGCGCGACGTTCGTGGCCCGCGCCGTCGACCGCGACAAGCAGGGGCTGCCGGAGGTCCTGCGGGCCGCGGCCGAGCACCCGGGCGCGGCGCTCGTCGAGGTCCTGCAGAACTGCCCGGTGTTCAACGACGGCTCCTACGAGCACGTCGTCGGCGCCGAGAAGGACGCGAACCGCATCCCGCTCGTGCACGGCCGGCCGATCGTGTTCGGGCCCGAGGGCGAGCGCTGCGTCGCCCGCGCCGCCGACGGGACGCTCGTCGTCGCCGACACCGCGTCGACCGACGAGGCCGACATCGTCGTGCACGACGCCCACCGCGCCGACCCGGGGCTCGCCTTCCAGCTCGCCCAGATCGGCGACCTCGCCCGCGGCCCGGTGCCGCTCGGCGTCTTCCGCTCGATCGACGCCCCGGCCTGGGGCGAGGGGCTCGTCGCCGAGGCCCGCGCGGCCCGCGAGCGCGTCGGGGACGCCGAGCTCGACGCGCTCCTGCAGGCGGGCGACACCTGGACCGTGGCCTGAGCGCCCGCGGGCCCGGCCGGCGTCAGCGCACGCCGGGGGGGGCCGCGGCGCGGCTCGCGACCGCGATCCGCCGCCAGGCGAGCTCGGCGGCGAGCCGCGCCGGCTCGCGCCGCTCCCGCACGGCGTGCTCGAGGACGGCGTGGACGCGCTCGCGGGCGGCGTCGAGCGCGGCGGCCAGGCGCGCGGGGTCGCCGTCGCGGCGGCGCTCGGCGTCGACGTGGATGAGCCCGCCGCAGTTGGCGAGGAAGTCCGGCACGTAGAGGACGCCGCGGGCGTGGAGGCGCTCGGCCGCCCGCGGCCCGCGGAGCGGGTTGTTCGCGGCGCCGCAGACGACGCGGCAGCGCAGGGCGCCGGCGAGCGCGGCGTCGATCAGCCCGCCGGTCGCGCACGGCGCGAGCACGTCGAGCTCGCGGGCGAGCACCGCGTCGGGGCGCGCGACGGCCTCGACGCCGAGGCCGGCCATCTGCGCCCGGGCCTCCGGCACCGGGTCGCAGCCGATGACGCGGGCGCCCGCCTCGGCGAGCCGGCGCGCGAGCCGCCCGCCGACCTTGCCGAGGCCGACGACGCCGACCGTCCGCCCCTCGAGGTCGTCGGGCTCGCCGAGCACCTGGAGCGCGGCCCGCATCGCGCCGAGGACGGTCCGGGCCGTCGACGGGGACGGGTCGCCGCCGAGCGTCCCGCGGGGGCTGCGGCCGACGACGTGCTCGGTGTGGAGGGCGATGCGGTCCATGTCGGCGGTCGTCGTGCCGATGTCCTCGGCGGTGACGTAGGCGCCGCCGAGCGCCTCGACCTCGCGCGCGAACGCGTCGAGCCGCGCCTCGCGCCGGCCGGCGCGCCCGTCGTCGACGACGACCGCCTTGCCGCCGCCGAGGTCGAGGCCGGCGGCCGACGCCTTCAGCGTCATCGCGTGGGAGAGGCGCAGCGCGTCGTCGAGCGCCTCGGCCGGCCCGCCGTCGTAGGCGCGGATCCGCAGCCCGCCGAGCGCGGGGCCGAGCACGGTCGAGTGGATGGCGATGACGCCCTGCAGGCCGCTGGCGGGGTCGTGGACGATCACCACCCGCTCGTGCGTCCACGACAGCGACGCGCTCAGGCCGGCGTGCGCCTCGTTCGTCATCCGATCCTCCTCCCGCGGTGGCAGGGCCTGGAGATCTCGTACCCGTGCTGCCGGCGCGCAAGCCGGGCGCCGGGGCGCCGGGTCAGCGCGACGGGTCGCGGTGGGTGACCTCGCCGTCGACGACGGTGAGGAGGACCGGGTCGTCGAGGAGGTCGTCGGCGTCGCAGTCGACGGGGTCGGCGGCGAGCACGGTCAGGTCGCCGAAGCAGCCGGGCGCGATGCGGCCCTGGTCGTCGTGGCCGACGGCGCGGGCGGCCCGCGTCGTGCAGCCGGCCAGCGCCTCGAGCGCGGTGAGCGCGGCGGCCTGGACGAGCATCGTGGCGGCGGCCTCGCGCAGCTCGCCGGTCGGCCGCCCGTCGACGCAGACGACCTCGGCGTGCTCGTCGAACGCGCGCGGCCCGTCGACCCGCGCACCCCCGTTTCGGGGGACTACGGATACGCGTCCGCGCGATCCCGCAGCGCCTCGTCGGCGGCGCGCGGATGGCCGCCCTCGCGGGCTGCGGTTCCATCGGCGCATCGAAACCGACCCGACAAGGGGAACCACGCCATGACCCTCCCGAAGACCCCGAAGGACCTGGCGCTCGCACCCGTCGCCGCCGAGATCGACCGCAACCTGCAGCGCCTGCGCGACCTCGACGACGACGAGGGGATCGACTTCGAGCTGTCGCTCGAGCTCGACAAGCCCCCGTTCGTGCACTCGCGCCACGAGCGCGCCGCCCGCGTGCTGGCGGTGGCCCTCCGGGGCGTCGACCTCCACGGCTGGAACGCGGAGATCACCGAGGACGCCGCCGCCGTGCGCCTCACCGGCGGGTCGGTCTCCCTCGACATCTCGGTCGGCGCCGCCGTGCGCGACTACATCCTCGGCGCCCCGTGCGCGACTACATCCTCGGCGCCGCGGTCAGCGTCTGATCAGGGAATCCCATCCGCCCCGCCCGCGATGATGGGCGGGTGATCCACCACGGGGAGGAGCATCGGGTCGGCTGCGCACGGACGCTGACGGCGATGGTGTGCGCGGCCGGGATCGTCCAGCTGCCGACGGCCGCGATCGTCATGGCGCTGCCGACGATCCACCGCGAGCTCGGCACGTCGATGGCCGAGCTGCAGTGGACCGTCACCGCGTTCCTGATCCCGTTCTCGGCGCTGCTGATCACCGGCGGGCGGCTGGCCGACGTGTTCGGCCGCCGCCGGATGCTGCTGTGGGGGTGCCTGCTCTTCGGGGGCGGGTCGGTGCTGGCCGCCGCCAGCCCCGGCGTCGAGGTGCTGATCGCCGGGATCGCGCTCGCGGGCGCCGGCGGCGCGCTGCTGATGCCGTCGTCGATGTCGATCGTCACCGACGTCTTCCGCGGCTCGAGCCGCGGCATGGCGATCGGCCTGTGGGGCGCGGCGACCGAGCTCGTCTCGGGCGTCGGCGTCCTCGTCGGCGGCGTGCTCACCGGCGAGCTGGACTGGCGCTGGATCTTCGTCGTCTGCGCGGCGTTCGGCGTGCTCATCGCCGTCCTGGCGATCTCGGCCGCCCCCGGAGTCGCGGGACCCGAGCGCGCCGCGGCACGTCGACGTGGCCGGCGTCGCCCTGTCGGCGGCGGCGCTGACGGCGCTGACGCTCGCGCTCAACCAGGGCGCCGACTGGGGCTGGGGGGCGACGGCGACGGTCGTCCTGCTCGTCGCCGGGGTGGCCCTCTTCGTCGTCTTCGGCGTCGTCGAGCGGCGCACCGGCGACCCGGTCATCGACTTCTCGTTCTTCCGGCGGCGCAACTTCCTCGGGTCGACGATCGTGATCTTCGCCCTCGACTTCTCGTTCGGCGCGCTGCTGTTCTTCCTGCCGCTCTACTTCCAGGAGATCCTCGGCGACTCGCCGGTGAAGGTCGGCGTGCTCCTGCTGCCGCTGACGGCGACGATGGTCGTCGGCTCGCCGCTCGGCGGGCGGATCGCCGCGCACGTCGGGCCGCGCCCGCCGATCGCGGTCGGCCTCGCGCTGATGGCGGTGTCGGTCTTCGTCATCTCGACACTCGACCTCGACACCGGCTACGCGCAGCTGTGGTGGCCGAGCGCGCTCATGGGCTTCGGCGTCGGCCTCGCGCTCACCCCGATGAACCTCGCGGCGATGAACGCGGTGTCGCGCGACCACGCCGGCGCCGCCTCCGGGGTGCTCGTGACGCTGAGCGGGCTCGGCGCGACGCTCGGCGTCGCCGTCACCGGGGCGATCTTCAACGAGCTGTTCGCGCAGCGGACGGTGTCGCTCAGCGGGGACGCGGGCGTGACGGTGAGCCGTGGCCAGGCCCAGGAGCTCGACGGCCTGCTCGCGGGCACGAGCGGCGCGCAGCGGACGCTGCGCGACATCGCCGGCGACCGCGCGGCCGAGGTCCACGAGGCGGTGCGGGAGGCGTTCGTCAGCGCGCTCGGCACCGCGCTGAAGCTGTCGGCCGCGCTCATCGTCGTCGCGCTCGTGCTCGCGCTCGTCCTCCTGCGCCGCTCGACCCCGGCCGACGCCGACGTCACTGAGCCGGTCCCGGCGCCCGGGCACCCGCGGCCCGCGCCGCGGGTGCTCAGCGGGGGCGCGGCCTGACGGCGCGCGGTCAGCGCGTCTCGGGGCGGCGCCGGGCCGCGTAGGCGCGGAAGTCGCGCTCGAACTCCGGCCACCAGGCCGGCTCCCGCGGCCCGCGCACCGCG